>JBEVXV010000935.1:0-7254 GCA_040505915.1 Sedimenticola sp.
TGAAAAAAGGTTTATTGACGATTCAGTCAATAGAAATCAATTGACAGGTAATTCCCGCTTCGTTGATGAAATAGAGAGAAGAATAGGTGTCAGAGTTGCAAGGCGAGGGAGAGGAAGACCGAAAAATGAACAAAAATAGATGCGTCCCCTTTATTGCTTCGTTGATGAAATAGAGAGAAGAGTAGGTGTCAGGGTTGATAGACGAGGAAGAGAGAGACTGAAAAATGAATAAAAATAGATGCGTCCCCTTTTCTTCTGGACTTGTAGAAAAATGGCTGAAATTTTCTTTGGCATTAAAGGGTAAGTTATGGGCGATTTTAGTAAAAGGGCTCTGACCTCTTATGTTTGTTTAGTGGTTATTTGTTTCTCACTGTTATTGAGTGGTTGTAACGACGAGCAAACCTCTCGCAGTATGCATTTATCTAATAACACTAAGAGTGAAGATAGTCATGATTACCAGCGTTTCTTATTTAATGAGTTGACGGTACGACTTTCATCCTTCCCCGATAATGGATTCACCTTTGAACGACGCCTTAAGCTGTTTGATGAATTCAATAAGGATGGGTTTATATTATATGGCTTGGCGTTAGAGTTATTTAGTTTTGGTGGTGGGCATAATATTAACTCGCTAAATAAAAATGCATTTGATTCTTTAATTTCTTTAGCGGAAAACGGGAACGGACCGGCCAATTGCTTGGCAATGTTTGCTATAAGCAATTGGGAGCGAAAATCAAAATATGTGAAAAAATATTCGGATAAAAAATCACAGTATATTCGGACTGCAGTTGATTTTACTCCCTCTTATTGCGATTTAACTTATGCTATTGAGCACAGGAATGGTTCAAGTGGGGTTGAAAAAAATATTGATGTCTTCTTTGAATATACAAGGAGGGCTGCAATGAGAGGTTCTGTGTCAGCAAGAAAGATGCTCACTCGTGCATATATTAGAGGATACAATGGGTATCCTATTGACTATCCCAGAGCATTGTGTTGGTACAAGTTAGCTAAAGAGGTAGACACAGGGGAAGTTGATAATCTACGTTTTTCTTTGGGGGTCGGGTACGTGAGAAAAAGATCCATAGATATAACCTTTGGAACAAAAAAGGTAAAGTCAACGGATACTTATTGTGAGTCTGATGGAGGCTTATCCATTAATCAAGCAATAGATAAATGGATCAAAGCAGAATAATTAAGAGGATTTTATGGAAAATATAACGATAGATACTTTGATTCAGAAGAAAAGAGAATCATGGGTTTCTACTTTCAATGAGCTTATTCAATGGAATGATTCCATTGAATATGAATTAGACGCATATCAAAGCACCAGTGACTTTAGTGTAGATGATGATGTATATGTAGAAACCAAACTACTTCAGTTTACCCTACAAAAGCAAATCAAAGATCATTTACTTTCAATACAAAATGATCAGAATCTTTTTGATTTATGGAGTGAGAATAATCCATATACATCATTCCAACTAGATCATATTGATTACAATGGAGTTAGGTACAACAATGTCGCCGCTCCATTGGAATGGACGGGAGACACTGTAAATAGTTATTACAAAGACTTATCAGATACCGTTCTGAACTGGACCTATGAGAATCTCCCTCTAATTCGGAGATTAGGAATATTTTCGATTGATAATGTTGTTGATATAGCGACACGAGGAACAGCAAGGACGCTATTTGCGCGTCGTTATGGGAAGTATACACGAACCTCTAAAGATAAGATTCGTGATGATCTAGCGGATCTTACGATAAAGAACATTCCACCAGGGATACCAACAATTGGTGCACTCATTTGGGATGATCAAACTTATGATATATCTGATGCAGTTGCACCTATCTCTGATCTTGAAACGTATAACAGAATTTTCCTTAGTAGCCAGGTAAATGAAAGAGATATTCAAGACACGTTAAGCATATTGAAGGGGGAGGGAGAGGGATCTTTATTAGATATTAATATAGAGATCGATGGCTTACCATTAATTGACATTTTACTTCCAGGCGGTGAGTTTATTCTTGATGAATGGTTTGAATCTAATGCATGGCTGAATAGTTCTATTGCTAGTACCGTTGATAATGGTGGGAAAGACTATCTTTTCTTGGGGTTTGAAAAGTTATTTCAAGGTAAGGATATATCTAATGCATTAAAATATAAGGATTCTAATGGTGTTCTTCACTATGCTATCTCTGATACGTATGAAGTTCAGTTGGACCCGAAAACTGGTAAATCACTTTCGGTCGAATACATAGCTGTAGATGAATTCACTAGTCGTTGGGAAACAAAAAGTTCTAGCGGCACAAAAATTGTAGAATTTACCGAAGATATAAGCGGCAACAATATTGTTGTTACTATTGAGCTATTAGACTCTTCTGGCGTTACTCTTTCCAAGAGGAATTATACTTCTGGAAATCATGATGGAAGTATTGAACAAATACATGAACTAAACGAGGTGGGAGAATCTAGCTTAATTTGGGATAGCATTTTTAATGCGAAAAATATTCAAACAACCACGGATGCATTGCTACTAGTTCAAGCTATTCAGGCAGGCGAGCCCTTACCTATAGTGGCTTCTGGATTGCGCTTAGCTGATGACATTTCACCTAGTTATGAACTTAGTGCGGCAGCCAATACTGCAACCGGCATACTAAGCTTGATGAGACTGGATGCAGCACTGGAGCAAGGTGATACATTAGGTGCTATTTCTGCTGGAGCCAGTGCATTGCACTTTGGTGCACAGGCGTTCTCCGATTTTGCAGCCAGTCAAGCATTTGACGCAATCAGTAACGGGGGCATGGATCTCGCTGCTGAGAGCCTTATGTGGGAAAGTCAGGCGCTCGCAAATACAGTAGGTAAAGCCCTTCCTTATCTCAATCTAATCAATAGCATTAGACAAGGCGATGCTGCCGGGACAGCAGTTTCTGCACTCGGCGTGCTAAATACTCTGGGTGCATTTACAGGTACAGCTTTTGCGTCCTTTGTCCCTGTGATCGGCTGGGCCTACGCCATATACAGCATCATCGATAGCCTCTTCAGCGACAACGACATCCCCGACCCCTGGGGCAACGGCCAGTTCGTATGGGACGGCACCGGTATCACCAAGCGCACAGCCGGTGAAACTGGCGGAAGCGAGGCGGTCAACAATGTCATGGACAGCGTACTGGCCACCATGAATGCCCTGATCGAGCGTGAGCGTGAGCAGAACCCCGGCAGTCAACTGGGCATTATCCCCAACCGTATGCCGGGCCTCAGCTACGATATGAGTGGTTACCGTTACACCGATATCAATCCGCTCACCGGTGAAGAACAACATCCCGCCCTGCGTTTTGATACCTCAGGCAATCCCTACAATGCCGAGCCCGGGTCACCTGAGTCTTACCAGTCCATTGTTGAAGGGATGGCGCGCTCTGCATTGTCACGCAGTGCCATTGCACCGATGTGGGAGGTACAGACCGCCAAGATGCAGTCTAATGCAGGCGACCCAAGAGCGGGGTTGACCGAAGAGGCGCGTGCCGGACGTGACGGACAGCTTGCTGCGCCCATCAATGGAGATACTCAGAATTTCCGCCCGGTGATGCTGGATCTGGATGGTGATGGTATTGAGACCATCAGTAAGGAGTCCTCGGGTGTCAGCTTCGATGTAGATGATTCAGGCTTTCTCAAGCAGACCGGATGGCTGAGCGCAGACGATGCGTTTCTGACCATTGATCGCAATTACAACGGTCAAGTCGATTCAGGTAAGGAGATGTTCTCGAATAGCGCCGTTGCTTTGGGTCGTCGTGGTCTGGCGGGTATGGCCTGGGTTGACTCAGACTATGACGGCAAACTGACTGCCTCTGATCCTGTCTGGGAAGAACTCAAAGTCTGGCAGGACACCAATCAGAATGGTGTACAGGAGGAAGGTGAGACCCAAGGCATGGATGAGTTGGGCATCACCGAACTCAACTATACCATGGGCACCTTTGAACAGGATGGTGATACCAAGCAGCTGGCCAGTCCCGATCTGGATGCTGCTGCAGAAGGCACGCGTGTCAGCGTGGTCACGGAAGGGGTCATTATTCAGAGCAGCGGTGATAACCAACTTTCACTGCTGGTGACTCGGGTGGATGACAAGACGGCGGTAGAGGCCGGTCGGGATGGTGTTGCTGGTTTTGAGGATATTGAACTCATTGTTAACCCGGCCGACCTGTTGGCAAATGATACTCTGGGCGGTTTCTCCGGGCGAGATCTGAGCATTGCCGGAGTAAGTAATGCGCGTCATGGCACAGTCAGTATTGATGCTAATGGTCTGGTCCGATTCTCACCAGAACCTAACTACGCTGGAAGTGATGCCGGTTTCGATTACACGGCTCAGGCAAGTAACGGCCAGACCGGTACGGGTGGTGTCGATATCACGTTGCAGAATACCAATGACGCACCTGTGGTGACAGACGTTATTCACAATACTGCAACGGATGGCCTGTATACAGGTAGTGGTAGCGTAGTTGTGACCGACTATGATGATCCGGTTGATACTCTCACCTTTGAGGTAGTTGGTGATCCTCAGTGGGGAGGGATAACTGTAGATTCATCCGGTAATTATCAGTATACCGGTTGGCAGAGCCCTAACGTGCCAAGCGGTCCCTATCAACCAGGAGGTGAGGAAAAACAGGACTCATTTCAGGTCAAAATTTCTGATCCACATGGTGCGAGTACCACCGAGACTGTTTATGTCACACATTATGGACCCTATACCCCCCCAACACCGCCAGGCGGTGGAGGTGGTGGCTGTTGCCCGGTAGCAGTGGATATGGGCAGCGACGGTTTCTCGTTTGTACCGGCGGGTGAATCGGACATCTTTTTTGATATTAATGGTGATGGATGGAAGCGCCAGGTGTCTTGGCCCGAACCGGGTGATGGGTGGCTTGCCTACGATGCCAACGGCAATGGTCAGGTGGACGACGGCACGGAAATCGTGTTCTCAAAATATGCCAAAAATGCTCAGGGTGACCTGCAGGCTCTGGCCGAAGCTTTTGACACCGACCAGGATGGGCAACTCACATCGGCTGATGAAAAGTGGGCGAAATTCGGGATTTGGCAGGATGCCGACCAGGATGGTGTCACCGACCCTGGTGAGTTCAGCACCCTGACGGAATTGGGCGTTGTATCGGTAGGTCTTGAGAGTGACGGCAATTTCTCGACCCAGGACGGCAACACCATCCTTGGTGTTTCAAAGGTTACTATGGATGACGGTAGTACACTTGATGCCGCTGAAGTGGTCTTGCAGGTCACCGATGCCGTACAAATGCCCGGTGGGGATGGCATCAGTAGCGTTGTAACCCAGTCACCTTTCTCCACTGATGGTGAAGAGATAAACGGCACACCTGAAAACGACCTAATTCTTGGGAAAAATGGAAATAACATCGTCAATGCCTATGCAGGTGATGATGTCATCTTTGAAGATGGCGGCAACGACATCATTGATGCCGGTGATGGTAACGATATGGTCTATGCCGGTGCGGATAATGACCTGGTTATGGGTGGTGCCGGTGATGACGCCATCTACGCCGGTCTCGGCAGTGATGTCGTATTTGGTGGTGATGGCCATGATGCGATTCTTACCGAAGGGGGCAATGATATCGCCTTTGGTGGTGCCGGAAATGATCTGATCTCCGGCGGTTGGGGTAATGACGTACTCTCCGGCGATGACGGCAACGACCTGGTTTATGGTGAATCCGGCAACGACGCCCTCTTTGGTCGTGATGGCGATGATGAACTGGCCGGTATGGATGGGTATGACCGTCTTGAAGGAGGGACAGGTAACGACCTGCTCGATGGTGGTGCAGACGAAGATGAGATGATCGGCGGAGCCGGTAACGACGTCTATGCCGTTGATAACGCAGGTGACGTTGTAACGGAGCTTGTTGATGAGGGTAGCGACAAGGTGCAGGCCTCAATCGACTACACCCTTGGCGAGAATCTAGAAAGCCTCAAGTTGAGCGGCTCTTCTGATCTTACCGGCACAGGTAATGCCCTCGATAATGAAATCACGGGTAACGCGGGTGACAATCACCTGCAGGGCCTGGAGGGTAATGATCGGCTTGATGGTGGTGCCGGGGCGGATACATTGGTCGGCGGGACAGGGGATGATGTCTATGTCGTGGAAAATGATCAGGACATCGTGAATGAACTTGCCGGTGAGGGTGTGGACACTGTTTATTCCTCCATCTCGTATGCGCTGTCGGATCACGTTGAAGATCTCACCCTGACAGGTATTGCGTCCACCACGGCCACCGGTAATGCAATGAACAACAGCCTGACCGGTAATCGCGGTGACAACCTGCTTGATGGCGGGTTGGGCGCAGATATCATGGCGGGTGGCAGTGGCGATGATCTCTATGTTGTCGACCAGAGCGGTGATGTGGTTGTAGAAGCTGTATGGCAAGGTATCGATACCGTGCAGTCGAACATCACCTACACATTGGTCGAAAACACAGAGAACCTCATTCTAACGGGTGCTGGGAACCTCTCTGGCACGGGTAATAGCGAGGCTAACTGGATTATCGGCAATGCCGAAAGCAATCTTCTGGATGGTGCTGAAAATACCGATACCCTTATAGGTGGGCAGGGTGATGATACCTATATCATCGACAATACCGGCGATGTGGTTATCGAGGCAGCAAACGAAGGTGACGATCACATCTTCTCAAGCATGACCTATACGCTCTCTGAGAATGTTGAACACCTGACCTTGACCGGCACAGCCGATATCAATGGCACCGGTAATACACTGAACAACACCCTGACCGGCAATGTCGGTAACAATCTGCTCAATGGTGCCGCTGGTGCGGATGTAATGGCCGGTGCGGCTGGAGACGATACCTACATCGTCGACAATACCGGTGATACGGTTATTGAGGCAGCAACTGAAGGAGATGATCACATCTTCTCAAGCGTCACCTATACACTCCCTGAGAATGTTGAACGCCTGACCTTGACCGGCACAGCCGATATCGATGGCACCGGTAATGACCTGGACAACACCCTGACCGGCAATGTCGGTAACAATTTGCTGGATGGTGCCACCGGTGCAGATCTTATGGCCGGTGCGGCAGGAGACGATACCTACATCGTCGACAATACCGGTGATACAGTTGTCGAGGCAGCGAGTGAAGGAGATGATCACATCTTCTCAAGCGTCACCTATACACTCCCTGAGAATGTTGAACGCCTGACCCTGACCGGCACAGCAGATATCAATGGCACCG
>JBEVXV010000936.1:0-3179 GCA_040505915.1 Sedimenticola sp.
CGAAAGTACTGAGTTTCTGATCACCCTAGTCCGATGTGGTCTTCCCCCAGACTCGGCTGCTGCTCCTGGTGAATTGCCTCCTTGGGGTGGAATTCATGCTCTTATCACACGTTCACAGGCCCCACTGATGAGAGTTGGATTCCTTCCAGTTGTACCACACCCAGTGACTGACTATGCTACTGTAAGGAAGTCTCTCACCAACTTTCAGAGTTCTCGTCAACAGTTGAACCAGGAGATTATGCCTGTAGTGTCAGACGAAGGTGTGTTCCATATCGTAGTCGATATCGTCATGACAGAGCCTCAGCAATTTTGTGATCTCTATCCAATGCTTGGTGCATTTCATATGGCAAAAGTGCTCCTTCGCTGTGCTGGGCGATACCTCTCTGGTAGTGGCTTAGATGATGCTCTCATTGAGGCTGAGGTCTTTGGCAAGAAGACTCTAGTGTCGGTTCTCTCAGGTGGTCACTACGTTAGATCCTTTCAGGGTATGCTAATAGTATCGGAAATGATAACAGCGCTCGCATGGCAGGCATTCTGGGGATCAAATGAACAAGACCTGCCCCAGTCTGTGGTTGATCTCAAACACGCATTGATGGACAAGAGGCGTGAGGCATGTGTTGAAAAGTTTGTAGCAGTTGTTGAGGATTGTGTAGACCTTCGTGCTCAGTTTGAGACATTCCTCCACGAGTGTCAGTCCAAGTCTGAGCTGTGTCAGTACCTCAGTGTGTTTCAGCAGATTGTCAGTGTCATCAAGCAGCTCATTGCTGCGGATCGGGATGGGAATTGGCCGCTCCATGTCGGAACTGTCCGCTCTGCAATGCCCATTCTGAGGGAGTTTGATGCAATAAACTACCTAAGGTATGGGTCTTGGTACCTCGAACGCATCCAGGTCTTGGAGAAGGAACACCCTGCCCTGTATGACCGGTTCTTGAGAGGGTTCTTTGTGGTGCGCGATCGGGCTGATGCAGTGTTTGCCGCAGTGTCAGGTGACATGAAGCTTGAACAGTCGATCAACCGTTTCTCACAAGGTCCAGGTGGTCATGTGATTGTAGGGAGTTCTGGTGATGCATCAATTGTGGCTGAGTTTGATCTGTTGTACCACGAGATCCTTGCCATCCACAACCTCCTCCAGCAGCTTACCAATTCCAGGGTCATGGACCACCTCGAGACAACAGTTCAGCATGAGCTCATCGGTCGCAAAGGTCTCATCTTTGACCAGAATGTTGTGAGGTTGCTGGATTTTGTCAAGGCACGGGGTAACCCTTTCTGCAGCTTGATCCCTCACGTGTCACTCCACAACCTTGTGACAAAGAGTCTCGTTCCCGACAACATCAAAGTGCGGATCCTAAAGGCACTGGAGCATGGAGAGGAGGCTTACCAGCTGATGCGGAATGAACGGTATAAGGAGAAGCAGAAGAAGCTGAGTGTTACAATCTCCAAGGTAAAGCTCCCTACCTTCAACTCGAAGTGCGAAGCCACGTGTCCACTTCCTGTCAAGGCGATAGTAACCTCCAAGGACATTGCCATGGCAGGGAGGGACATAGAAATCGCTTCCATGCGTGGTATGCCTCAAGATGAAATCTACTCTCATGATCTCCTTCATGCAAGCCCTCTATTTGCAGGAGACATTACCACTAAGCCGGATAAGTCACAACTGGTAGCAGAGGTGGAGAAGCACCTGGACAAGGACGACTATAACTTCAACAAGGATTCCCCTCTTGTCACCCACGTTTTGGTTGATTTTATGTCAAAAATCAGACAGTTCACAAATTTGCAGTTGTTTCAAAACTTTGGCGACGCCATCAATTGTGTGCTCTGGAGTTGTTCCAAAATGTGCCCTTCAGTCATGACTCATGTCATTTTTGATAGCTACATGGAGTTGTCCACGAAAGAAGGTGAGCGGATGCGCAGGGCGGGTGAGGGTGGCAGCATCGACCTGGCTAAGATGACAGAGTCCGTTCCCATTCCGCAGCAGATGGACAAGTTTTGGTCGTCCAGTCACAACAAGCAGAGTCTTCAGCTGTTGACCAGGGATGTAGCCGGTCGTGATTTGAGTACGGTGGTTCTTAGTGGCATGGTTGTAGATGAGGAGATTGTGTCAGCTCGAATGAAGCAGGATGTTGGGTCTCCTGTGGTTGATGTACCAGAGTTAAACAGCTGGCAGGAGGAGGCTGACTGTCGTATAGTGTCACATGCGGCATGGTCAGTTGCCAGGGGTTGCCAGCGGGTGGTGGTAGCATCCAATGACACAGATAGTGTTGCCCTTCTTCTCCGGTATGTGCCTCGCTTGCTCGAGATTGGCTTATTGGAGTTATGGATCCAGTTTGGGACTGGGCAGACAAAGCGAATGATTCCTTTACACACCCTTCACCAGAAACTTGGGGATGATTTATGCAGCGTTCTTCTCAAGGCCCATATACTCACCGGTGATGACTGTCTCAGCAAGGTAGGAACCAAGCATGCTGCTCTGGTATCAAGTCCCGTGGGCCTCCTCTTTCAGTTTGGAGAGACAGATGTCTTCTCTGTGGCAGACGTTGAACTCGCAGAAAGGTATCTAGTTCATGTGTGGATAGGTGCGCGGAGTAAGACTTCATCGTCTACTTTTGACCATCTTCGACTTGAGGTCCATAGAAATTCAGTTGCAGGTCTGGATGAGTTGCCACCCACCTCAAGTGCCATCAAGGGACACATTAGCAGGGCATTCCTGGTCATCCGGAATGCACTGACGCTCCTCACAGTTGGACAGGCACTGAATCCTCTGGACTATGGCTGGGTGAAAAAAGATGGCAGTCTCTTGCCCCAGAAATGTCTAAAACCCATCCCGTCTGACCATCTGAACCTGTGCGGCTGCCATGGTAAGTGCCAGACAGATCGCTGCTCCTGTAAGAAAGCCCATGTTCAGTGTGTTACATTTTGTCACAGGAAAGTAGATGATTCGAAATGTGAGAATAAGTAGTGAATAAGTACCGGTGTTTGTCAGCCCGATTAGCGATGGCGTGTTGTTCGTACTCCGGTAAGTCACATTATTTCAGCGCTGGTGGTCAGGTTAGGTGAGCAGTCGTATGTTCAATTACATCTATTCAGCTCCACCCCCCCCCCCTTAACTGGTGCAGTACTTGGTCTAGGCATCATTACTCATCACTTCGTTGGTATAATAATATACCTTTGGAACTGCTTTT
>JBEVXV010000937.1:0-5467 GCA_040505915.1 Sedimenticola sp.
GGTGTACTGGAGAAAAGCGATATCATCGGTCTTAATCGCCACCACATCAGGAAGAGCCTCTGATGCATACAGCTCCTTGGCGGTAATAATAAAGTAGCATCTAAAAAAGCTCGTTTAGGGTGCTTCAGCATACAGAGAAATCGGCAATATGTGTAAAGCCTACCCGGGCTTAAGAATTTCACCGCTTTTCCAAGGATTAACAACCTTAACTCCCATTGCAAGGAACGGACTGACGTCGCGGGTCGCCACAGTACAATTAGCTGCAGCTATAGCTATCGCGGCGATCATTCCATCGCTTTGGGAAACCGCTTTACCGCTCGATCTGGCTAGTGCCATCCACTTTCCGTAGAATAAGGATGATTGTTCATTGAACGGCAGAATGCGACCTTGAAATTCTACAGTACGACTGCCGTTGATAGCCTCGAATAAAGCGTCTCTCCGTTTGCCATTTGGCAAACAGAACATCCCGAATTCCATCTCGGCCAACGTAATTGTCGTAATATATAAATCGGTGGGTTTTTGAAAGTCCAACCACTCGATAACGTTTTTGTCCGGGTTCTGCTTGAAGGTTTCAGACAACACGTTCGTATCTAGAATAATCATTCGAAAACTATTGGCTCGTGTGGCGCTTTGTCTCTGGGAAACTCGTAATTATCATCGATAGCCCCACCATACTTGGCGTGGAGTTTTGATCCAATACCTTCACCCGAACCAAAGCGAACTATGTTTTTAATAGCATGGCGAACTTCAGCCTCTGCACTTCGGTTATTTTTCGCAGCCACCCGTTTCAGGGCTTCATAATCCTCTTCAGGAATATTGCGTACTGTCATTTGGCTCATGGACTTTCTCCTCCAACTCTCTGCTATCAATATAGTATTGATGATAGCATAACGCAAGCGTTACACAATATCGACAGCAATACCGCTGACCGTTTCAATTTTAGCCAGACACGCGGAAATAGTTAATGATGTTCCAGACAGAATAAAGCGGCGCGATTACAGGCTAAAAGAGCCGTGACACAAACTCGACAACGCCCGCAGGTGGACGGAAATACAGCGAAATACAGGACACCCATCGTACGCCAGTCGGTGGGTGTCCTCGCTCCTAATTCACACCAAAGCCGGATATCTTGGCGGAATTGTCTGGAAAGACCCGAAGAGGGTTAATCCGGCGCATTCAATCCAGGTGATCGTTCAGAACTACGCCAAATGGCTTCCGGCGGCGAACGGGAGGGCGAAACAATGATTGTTGTTTTGTAGTTTTAAGGAATTGTATGATGAAGATTATCGCACTCATGGCTCAAAAGGGCGGCGTCGGAAAGACCACCCTGGCCGTTCACCTAGCGGTTCAGGCGGGTGGGGACGCCATCCTCCTGGACGCCGATCCGCAGGGCAGCGCCAAGCTCTGGCATGAGCAGAGGAGCGCCGATGCGCCTCTGCTCGCCCAGGCCGAAGCCGGCAACCTGAAATCCCTCCTGAAATCAGCCGAGGGAGAGGGGGCCGAAACGGTGATCATCGGTGCGCCGCCTCACAATGAGAAGATCACCGGCGATATCGCCGCCCTGGCCGATCTGGTCGTCATCCCATGCCGACCGACCATTCTTGATTTGAACGCGATAGGCTCGACGGTCGCCACGGTGCTGCACCGTGGGGCAAGGGGTGTTGTCGTCCTATCCGCCTGTCCGCCCAGGCGGACGCTTGAGGCCAACATTGTCAGCGAGGCCCGGAAGTTCATTTCGAAGTACGGCTTACCAGTCTATCCCGGCCAGGTGACGCAACGGGTTGCGTTTTCTCACAGCCTGATTGGTGGCCAGGCCGTGACAGAATTTGAGCCGAAGGGCAAAGCCGCCGATGAAATCCGGAAATTGTGGAACTGGTTAAGGAAGGAAATGTAACATGGCTAAACGCGCATCATTGGGAGGTCCGAAGAAGGTGTTCATGAAACCGGGTGAAGGCGAAACGCCGGCCCGGCCCCCGCGCCGGAGAAAGCGCCGGAGAAAGCGCCGGCGTCGAGCCGGGAGAAGCCGGACAGAAAATCAAGATCCTTTGGCAGGCTGAACATTATCAATATCGAGATTAGTTCGGCTCATAAAAGGCGACTGGCGACCATCAGCGCCATGACGGGTGATTCACAGAAGGTGCTCGTCAAGGAAGCTTTGAACCTTCTTTACAGAGAGCATGGGGTGGAAATGATTGAGGAATGAATTTTCCGGTTAAAGTGGGAAAGCGCATTTGTAGAATTGTTGTTTTATGGTTTTGTGGGGGAATGCCTTCCCCTCGCTCCAACCCCGCCGGGGCGGGTTTTGCGCTACCCCTTCTGCGGGGACGCCCCACAACGCTCCGAAGTGCGCTTTGCGTTTCCAAGTGAGCCAAATCCTCCTTTAGATTAGGCCGTTGATTGTTTCATTTTATATAACGATGGACAGGTGATCAGCAGGTCCATTCCGTACCGGACAGAGAGGGTAGACTAGATTTAGTTTTTGGAATTGGCGGCCTTGGCGACAGCAATTACATCTGCGCCGACATCTTTTTCGAACTTGTTCCAGACAGGCTTCAGGGCATCGACCCAAGCCTTGTGCTGCTCTGCCGAGAGGGTGCGGACCTTTCCGCCGGCTTCGATGATTTTGTCTTTATTGGCTTGGTTGATTCTGAAAGATTCCTTATTTTGGATTGCCGTTACTTCCTTGATGATGGTTTCCAATTGGTCTCTGATGTTCTTCGGCAAACCATCCCACCATTCGGTGTATGTCACAACAAGATATTCGATGATGCCGTGGTTGGTTTCGGTGATGCCATCCTGAACCTTAAAGAATTTCCTTCCGTAGATGTTGGACCAGGTGTTTTCCTGTCCATCAATAACCTTGGCCTGTAGGCCAGCATAGACTGCCTTTAACGGCATTTTCTGCGAGTTGGCTCCGAGTTGCTGAAACTGTGCAACCAGAACGTCGGACGCTTGAACGCGGAATTTCAGACCCTTGGCGTCGCCCGGTGATAAAAGTTGCTTGTTGGCCGACATTTGCTTCATGCCGTTGTGCCAAAAGGCCAGGCCTTTCAGACCTTTGCGGCGCATGGCGTTTTTCAACTTCTCCCCGGTCTCAGAATTCTGAAACCTTTCTACGGCGTTGATATCCTTGAATATGAATGGTAGATCGAACACACGGTATTGTTTAGTTATCTTTTCGAACTTGGAAAGTGACGGGGCGGCCAATTGGACGTCACCGTTGAACATGGCTTCAAAGACCTTGTTGTCATCATAAAGCGTGGAATTTGGATAAACTTCCATGCAGGCTTTGCCGTTCATTTCCTCGTTGACGCGTTTTTCCAGCAACGAGGCTGCGATGCCTTTTGGGTGTGTGTCAGTATTGGTCACATGGCTAAATTTAATCTTGATTTCACCGGCATCACAGGCGGCAAATACCGGTGACACGGATACGAGTAGAGCAACGCCCAAGATCGCGGTGGCGAATGTTTTGTATATGATATTCCTCGCCCCTTTTGTAATGAATTTGTTAATCATTACTTCAAACTTACTCATGCAACCGTCCCCTTATTTCTCTGGGCTCGTTTAAACTTCAGGGTGAAAACGGCACCGCCTTCCGCTGCATTAGCAACATCAATGATGCCACCGAATTGTTTGACCAGCCCAAAGGTGATGGAAAGGCCAAGCCCCATTCCCTTTCCAACCCCTTTGGTTGAGTAGAAGGGATCGAAAATGCTTGCTATTTGCTCATCAGTCATACCATGTCCTGTGTCACTCACTGCGACGTTGACCCAATCCTCACCTTCCAGCGACACTTTGATATGTATTTCTTTTTTTTCTTTATTTTTAATGGCATCAAGGGCATTAGAAAACAGGTTGATAAAAATCTGTTGAAGACGTACGTCGCCGCCCATGACGGAGATGTCGGCGTCGCTCATTTTCCAAACGATTCTAACCTCTTCTTCCCGAATGCGTCGATCTATCAATACGAGACTTTCGTCTATGGCTGAGCAAAGGGAGGTAGGTCGAATCTCGGTGCTTTCGTCTCGGGCATATGTCCTTAGGTTTTTGATGATACGGGCCATTCGTTCAGTTAATTGCGAAATGCGTTCGAGGTTTTTTTTAGTGGTCTTTGCCTGGTTTCGATCAAGGTAGGCACTTGCATTGTCTGCATAGGTGCGGATCGCAGCCAAGGGTTGGTTCAATTCATGGCTCATGCCTGCGGACATCTTCCCTAGGGCTGCCAGTTTTGCCGTCTGAACCAGGGTCGCATGAGTTTTATGCACTTTCTCTTCGGCTCTCTTACGCTCAACAATTTCACCCTGCAGCTCGATGTTAGTCTCGATCAGGGCGTTAGTGCGTTCCTGGACTTTCTGTTCCAACTGGGAGTTTGCCTGTTCTTGGACAGAAATGTGGTCGGCAAGTTTGCGGCGGTGCTGGTAAACTGCCACAGCAGCCAGAAAGAGACAGAGAAGAAGCGCGGCTACGGCGACGATGGTTGTCCGAACCAACGTATAGACGTTTTTCGTTCGAGCTAAAAGAATGACCCGCCAACCAGTGGGCCCCATGGTATGTTCATTGACCAGAAAGTCCTCTTTCTTCCGGGTGCCAATGGGATCAACGTAATCGACGGTAACGAAAGCACCAGCCCGGAAGTCGTGGCTGTTTCCGATCAAAGTGAGTGGCTCCAGTTTCTTATTAGCATAGCGTTGGCTCTGTTTGAGTTCGGCGATCACCTCTGGTGAGATGGATCCCAGTGACCGGAAATGCCAGTCTGGCTGGCTGCTCAAAATAATGATTCCGAAGCGGTCTACGACAATCGTCTCGTGATCGAGGGATAACCATTTGTCTTCGTGGTGCTGAATATCAATTTTGACTACCGTGGCGCCAATGATAGTGTTGCGATTCCTTACAGGATAAGCAAAGTAGTAGCTACGTTCACCGGTCGCCGGGTCAAGCGTAAAATAGCGTCCAAGCCGGCCTTCCTGCGTAGCCTCGAAATACGGTTTGTCGGCAAAATTTCGCCCGATAAATGTATTTTCCAATTCCCAGTTGCTGGCAACCACTACTCGTCCGTTGACATCCATGAGGTATATTTCGAGAGCCCCTGTGGCGAGTTTGATATGCTCCAGTTTCTCGTTGATATCCTGTCGCTCCTGCATCGGGGCATCACCCTGTAGTACAGAGCGGAATTGTTGGGTCATTGATAACACTTGAGGAAGATAGCGGTATTTCCCAAGGTGCCCAGTGAGATCCTCGGCAATTAAGTTAAGCGTATTGCGACTGAGCTCGACTGTTTGTTCAAGAGCGGTCTGGCGCGACCAATGGGCAGCTTGCCAGAAAATTAAGGAGCAGAAAGTTATCCCTGCAAACAGTAGAAACAGCTTGGATTTCATGTTCAATAATTTAACAGTTGGTTTCGACTGTCAACGCCGCAGTAAAAAGGGGCCACTGGGCCGGTTCTGTGACGCCACGGTGGTGTATTTTA
>JBEVXV010000938.1:0-3102 GCA_040505915.1 Sedimenticola sp.
CCATAATTATTATTTGGCCATCATATTCCCCGTAGACAATGTGCATGTTTTATAAGAAGTATAAGGTTTGTATGAACAAAATGGAACAATAAGCACCTCAAACGGTGTTTTCAATTTGGTATTGAATTGACATGTAGATCTACATGAACTTCTGGACATGGCAGACCAGCTTAGCCAGGACGATGTAGTGGTGGTCTTCGACCAGGCTATATATTCGAAGGCCCTTGAAATCATTTGGAAAAAACCGATAGAGTTTCATCGCATTGTCCCATGCATGGGCGCATTTCACATTGTCTGTACTTTGCTGGCCGTTATTGGGAAGCGTTTTGGCGATGCTGGTCTTCGGGATGTCATGTTAGAATCTGGTATCATCGGGTCAGGATCTGTAAATGGGGTGTTGGATGGCCGTCACTATAACAGGGCGATGCGCATACACAAGGTAATCATGGAAGCCGTGCTGCGTCTTCGGTGGGTTTCGTTCAGGACGTGGCTCACTGAACAAGATGTACATGATTCGAATGACCAACGTCTGGCGTCGACCATTGATGTCCTGCGTGAGGTTCTGGTAGCGGAAAACCTTGAACAGTTGGTAGAGTCTGATAGCTTTTGTTACATCTACAGCTTGTATAGTAACTTTTGTCAGAGTCTGGAAGCGCCAATGGCTACATTCTGGAATTCTTACATTGATATGGTAGCTCTCATTCTTCACTTCATTCGGTCAACACGATTAGGCAACTGGTCATTGCATGTTGCGTGCATTCGAGATATGATTCCGTGGATGTTTGCCTATGATCGCACCAATTACGCAAGGTATCTTCCGTATTATTGGTCTGACATGCAGCAGTTGGAGACAACTCACCCACAGGCACACAGTAACCTCGTCAATGGTGAATTTGCTGTCCAGAGAGGGTCCAATGCTTTTGCGCAGATACCCCGAGATCAGACAATTGAACAGACAATAAACCGGGCTACGAAGACGAATGGTGGCATTATTGGGTTTAGTCTCAACAAAGGAGCTGTTCAAAGGTGGGTTATAACGGCACATGAGCGCGCTTGTATAAAAGACAACTGCTTCCAAATGGCCGATATGAGGGGATATGGTACCAATGTAGACCATAAGGAAAGCTCGTCATCAAGAATCCGAAAGGATCTTGTGGATGTCGGAAAGGTGATGGACGTTGTTCAGAATTTCAGCAACCCATATGAATGTACGGATGACCTTAGCAGTTTGACATCAGGTGTGGTTGCAAGTGAGGCCGTAGCAACAGATCTATGTGATGCATACGACAAAGGACGGAACGCAGCATCCTCGTTTATACAAACACGACTATCGACAAATGATGTGTCATTCTATGAGCCATTACGCAAACTTAATCTAAAAACGTTCACTAGTCTGACAAGAACAAAGTCGGTGAAAGTTGGAAACCAAAATGTTGTCTTAAAGGCAGATAGAAATTTGTTTGCACGGATGATTGTTGTTGCTCAAGCACGGAACTTGGATTTACGGGAGGTATTGAAACACAGTCTCGGTCCAATTCCCTGGTCAATTGCAGAAGTTGATGGGTCGTTTGCAAAAACAAAGAAGTCAAAAATGTCAGAAGTCCTCGAGAAAAATGTCCCTCCTGCTGAGCGAGTACCAGATGATGCTGTTTGGATAATAGATCTTATGGCTCTTCTTCATACACTGTCACCGTCATCAGGTTCTTTTTCCGACCTGGCATCGATGGTTCTCGACCGGGTGTTGATAATGTCAGGTCGCAGTGAAAGAATTGACATTGTTGCGGATCAGTACCTAAGTCAATCGATTAAAAGTGTTGAGAGGACCAGACGCCAAAAGGGCGGGAAGATCGTGGTCAGAATCAGTTCCGGAGCGCAGAAAATCCCGAACCAGTGGAGCAAGTTTCTTTCATGCGACGAAAACAAGCTAAGTCTTGTAGAGTTTTTTTTTCAGGGAATGGGCGAAGCCTACGTATGCCAACAAACTTGTGTCCCGCAGCATTTATTTTGCTCATGGTCCGAATTGCCATAGATACAAACTGGCTGATAACGCTCTCGTCTGTGAATCTGTGCCAGAGTTGGACTCGACACAAGAAGAGGCTGATACGCGTATGTTGCTGCATGCGAAACATGCCGGAGACGCTGGAAGTACGGGTATTGTCATCAAGTCACCTGACACTGATGTGCTGATGTTGGCTTGTCATTTTCAGCAGAGTATCCCCCAAAACATGTACATTCACACAGGAACAAAGACACGCACGCGTTACATTGATATAGAGGCTGTCTCAAGAAAGTTAGGTCCAGCGGTTTGCAAGGCTCTGCCTGGATTGCATTCATTCACAGGATGCGATACCAACGGTGCATTTGCCGGGAAGGGCAAACAAAGGGCATTTGATTTGGTTGTGACAAAACCAGACATGTGTGAAGCCATGAAGAGCATTGGGTGTTCTGTTCCTGTAAGCGAGACTACACTACAAGCTGCCCAGACGTTTGTATGCTCTCTGTACGGTAAGCCAGGAGAAGATGTTGATGAACTGCGTTACCAGATGTTCTGTGGTAAAGGTTCTGCAAGCCACCAATTGCCACCATGTAGCGATGCACTGCGCAAACATACTAAACGTGCAAATTACCAAGCGTTGGTATGGAGGCGTTCACTGGAAGCAACACCAAATCTACCAAGTCCTGATGGCCATGGCTGGAAGGTGACTGCTGATGAAATCACAGTCGATTGGATGGACCTACAGCCGGCACCGAAAGCAGTACTGGAACTGATTAAGTGTGGTTGCACACAGGGATGTGGTGGGAATCGATGTTCCTGTGTTAGAAATAGGTTGCTATGCACTGATTGTTGTGGTTGTAGAGATTGTGTAAACACAGTACGTGAAGATGACGGTAATGATTCGGAGACTGACGGTGATGATGTGACGTGATGTTTTGGCTGTATGTTCCTTGACTATATCAACAAATTAGAATTACTTGTCAGACTTGTACCCAGCATGTATGTATTATATTTCTCAGCAACCTTATTATAGCAATCATATTGGCTACGGTAATTCTCGCTGCATATAAAATACTCCCAAGTGTGCAGATAGATAATACACATTT
>JBEVXV010000939.1:0-1449 GCA_040505915.1 Sedimenticola sp.
GTAGTGAACTTTGCTCAATTTCAAGATGACGGCATTTTTTAGTGCAGCTTAGCGACATATATCATAATACAGGTACATGTTTGTGGATCTCCGTGCGGGTGTCTGCCAAGAAATATTCCCACTCTGACACGAGTTATTGCCCCTTATATACCGGACGTTCGCACGCGTTTTTATGCGCTGGTTCAGTGAAATGTTAACGCAATCTGCTGAATTTATGGGTACTAGGTGGCATACTTACCCTGCACATGATAGGTATGCTAAACCGTCGAAAAAATCTTTCGTTTAATCGTAACGTCAAACATGACGTAAAACTTTAAATATGAGGTTTACGTTAAGAACATGATATATTTCGTACCGCCCGTTTGGCACATGTTCAGAACATTATGGGGAAACGGGTGCCGAGAAACACATTGATAATTTTCTATTACTTGCAATAATATCGGCTTTGAAAGTTTAAAAAAAAAACGATTTCACAATTAAACGTCACGAAAAGGAATTGAAACACATTCCGCTCATTGAAAAACTCACTCATGACTAAATATTCAACCGGTATTTATATTTCATGAAACTGGTAAATAATGCACACTGTTGTTGTCATACGTCACAATGTTGACGTCATTTCCGGCTTCAAAATGGGGATTATACTATTGAATGACGGCTGCACATAAACTGTAGTTATAAATTAACGATACAAAACTTGGCGAAACATTTTAGAGGATACAAGAGTAATTGAAAGTTTTGTTGTATGTTCTTTATAACTTGACGTCTGCTTGGACGCCTTACTGAAATAGTTCCGCTGGGGGTACACATGAAACGTGTTTTCTGACACGATGTGTCAGTATGTTCCTTTGTGAAGTCTGATACAGTTGTCCATGGCTCGTATCAGACCATTTATCGACCATGTGTACCACAACATACCCAGAAATGCAATGCCTAATGTAGGCAAATAAGTACTATGTTACAAAATAACAAAATAAATCAAACGAAATGAAGTCCATATGGACCCTACCTAGGTCTTTTGATCCGTCTTTCCATGAAAGACATACAAGGCAAACATATACAAATGCACTTACTGAAATGCAGGTGAAAATACATAGATATGAGACGTGAGTAGGTACCCAATTTGTTAGACTCAGTACCTCATTTTAAGGCAAAGGAACCATCAGTTAGCCTTGCATGAAAAACATCATGATACAGATACTCAACCACCGCCAATAACCACATCTCCCTACGAAGACGGATGTACCAGAGGTTTTGCCGTGGTCGGAGCATATGTGCGAGTTCTATATTGTAAGGAGTCAAGGGATCCCTGGGTTACACTTACATATAACTGGACATTGGAGACGCCGGCAATCTCTCCGGACAAACCTTTGTCCCCAGTTCCAGATAGCCTAAATTAATTACGTAGAGCTCACACATATACTCGAACCACTGCCAACAACAACACCC
>JBEVXV010000939.1:1549-4328 GCA_040505915.1 Sedimenticola sp.
CACTTACATATAACTGGACATTGGAGACGCCGGCAATCTCTCCGGACAAACCTTTGTCTCCAGTTCCAGATAGCCGAAATTAATTACATAGAGCTCACACATATACTCGAACCACTGCAGAGCCGCAAATTGTCCTGTATGAGAGTGATGGGTGTTCGCTTTCAACGGTACATCTCATAACCCTGTATCAACTTTCATAGCGTTTGTGCAAATACTACCATTGTATTCACGACAAACTACCATACACTCATGACCATGTTTCTTGCAACACATAAAGCCTGCTGTAGTCTGTCTCCTGGCCCCATAGTTGTGGGGTGCGCCTACTTGGGTCACAAGGCAAACTATTATATAGTTTACTCGTTTGGAACTGGATTATTGCATGCGATGGCTTCACAGCCGCACGCACTTGTACAGACAAGCCTGCTTCTGAAGCATTTGCATCTGGCAGATGAGCACTTTGTCTTACAGCCGCACGAGATAAGCTCCACACAAGCATGAGGGACGACTTCGTTGGTCATCAGCACAGGCATTAAATACCCACGAGACGTGTCCCAGCCACCACATGCTGTTGGGGACGGCACTGTCTGTGCCGGTACCACTGATTGTTGCCATACTTCGCTTTGATATCTAGCCCTGTATACATGTAGCTGCAGAGCGTCATGTGTGGGAGGCAGGCCCTCAGCTGTCTTCTTGCCTTGTGAGAATATACGTTTCCTGGCTACGTTGATACAGTCTGTATCACATCCGTATATTCTACAGACAAAGCGCTCTGCATTGGTGCATGTGTCTACCGTTGTCTTATGCATGTCAGATAACAGGTGTGGATCGTTTGCAAACACCTTCCATGTAGTTTTCTTCCCATGGCCAGAGAATGACGATGTAGTGTCACATCCAGTTAACGCGTGGTAGGCAAGGATATTCTTCCTCACTGCCTCATCCAGCCTAATTTCATGAACTGGTACGTACCCCTTCGATGACTTCATCCAGACCTGCCTAGAGAGGCGATCGATAAAATGAAGTAACAGTACCAGGACGTCTGTGTCAGTGGACAGAATAATTGTGCTGGCAAACCCCTTGGTAGCCGCATCTTGGGCATGCAATATTATTCGCGTGTCCGCTTCTTCGTGATTGCTTCTCAGTGCTGTCATATCTCTCAACAGCGATGACACAGCCAACTCTGCGTTCGCAAAGCCACCCGCAACTACTAACTCTACAGGGGGTACCAACGTTCTTGACTTCTCAACCAATAGCTCGGACAGAAACCTTGCTAGGTCGGCCTTGTTTTCGGGTAAGTCAATGAACTGCTTCCAAACATGTGGTAGAGGTACGTCACCACTATCAATCACCCGTCGGATAGGTCTTCGCGATTTTCCACACCGGGACACGCGTGTGGCATTCTTGATGGACTGCTGGCGGTATCTGTCAAATACTACATCTATTCTCCTCACGCTGCCTCTAAACCTCGACATGATGTTGTTTGTGAATACTTCGCCCAGATCTGCAAACGTCTTTCCAGTAATTGGTTTTCCAATGCTTTGTATGACTGCCGGTCCATCCACGACTATGCATGTAGACTGTTCAGATGTTGGAACAATTGACACAATGTCGACACCTTGCTGTAGTGAATCCAACAATGTCGATTTATTTGCTGGTCTCATCGTTCCACCTGGGTAAAACAGTGCCAATGGTACTTCCGACAGTTCGTGCTCTAGGATTTTGCCAAGATCAACTGAACGTCCAGCATCTGAAGCGACTAACAATCGGTGCAGTATATGCTTGTCAGACTTTAACACTTTAACACCATCTGATTTCACCAATTGCACTTCATGCAGAGAGGCAAACGTGTGTAGCTTAGTCTTACTCAGCACGGAGTACAGGGATACACTTTTGCTTAACAGCCTCGTCTCCACGAACTCGCGCAGTAACTCTTTACCTTTACTGTCTGCTGTTAGTAAATCTGCTGCAACTGTTTCAGGTGCAATGTCATTCGTAGAAATGCAGCGCAGTTCCCGAGTCTCACCAAACACACCAAAGCGCTTTAACTGGTTTCCGATTGCCTTAACATCGTCTTCGTCTTTGTTCATTCCACAGGGAAGCGAATCATTGCGTGTCGGTGCATTGACCTCGTCGTGTTCACAACCAAACAGCTCTCGTGTACATTCAGCAATGTTTGCCTTCTCATTGAAAGTCAGGCTCCACTTATCTCTCGCAGTTTCATTTCTTGTTATGCCTATCAATCCGCCGGCAACCTTACATGACTTGTTCAGCCATTCCAATGC
This sequence comes from Sedimenticola sp., assembly GCA_040505915.1. GTDB lineage: Bacteria > Pseudomonadota > Gammaproteobacteria > Chromatiales > Chromatiaceae > Vondammii. Next base: position 3,829 of record JBEVXV010000939.1, read on the forward strand.
CTGGTCTGCTGATACCTGGTTGAATGTATCGTTACTTCGTTTGACAGCGAAGTTACCATTCATGAATTCGTCGTGCACCGCTGGCGCCGTTGAAGGTAGAGATTTCATGTCTGTCAGGTATACCGGACCCCACCTTGAGTAATGTGTGTGATTGTGTACAGCAAAGTGTGGCAGCATCAGTTCGAATGCTGATATGTGTAGCTTCCAGTTTCCAGTTCTGTCGGCCCGAATGAATGCAAGTAGGATTTCTACCATTTTCATATACATCCTCCAGTAACAGTATGTTGGATTATCTTCGTTCTGCTTGTCGCATGCAGCACATACATCGTGTTCCTCCAGATATGTCGTTAGATTTCTAACACATTCAGTTGGATCCTCGTTCTGTACGAAACACGATGTCACCTGTTCCCTCAGGTGTGGGATCTCCGTGTCGTCATGCTGCACTCCGTGTCGCGTGCACAATTCTCTCCACAAAGCCTCATATGTCAACTTGTGTGCCC
>JBEVXV010000940.1:0-4515 GCA_040505915.1 Sedimenticola sp.
ACTACGACTAGATACCACACACAAGTGACACACACGTTTCGTCTCCAAATCAGTGACACATTTCCTCTGTTTATAATGCATACACATCTACTTTTCATTTTAGTTACATCAATTATCCTCTCCATGTCGTCTGAATTCCAACACCTTAATATACTGACATGGAATGCACGTGGTGCTATGACATCAGCCAAGTGCCTAACTAACCTGATAGACACACACAACAGTGATATAGTCATCATCAGTGAACACAAACTAACACAATATTCATACTCATTTCTAACAAGTGTACATTCTAACTACGCAGTGATTCCAAACACTGAAACAATAAACGATTGGCGAAAGTCATTGAGCACTGTAAACGTGCCAAAAGTGGCTATACTAATCAAAAAAGATATTATATTTTCAACCACCGAAATTGTAGGCATAACATGTGACAGGGTTATTGGCATAAAACTACACTCCACAAGCACGAACGATTTATTCATATTTGGTGTGTATTTGCCAGCAGACAACAATCTGGACGAATTTCACAGTTGTATCGATGTTATGCAAGATTTATATGATTATTACTCACCCCAAGGGCGAGTAATATTTGCCGGTGATTGCAATGCCAAATGCAATGAGAAGTGCGCAAGTTATACCACAAAAATCAAATCTCAGAGATTCACGTCTTTTATAAATACAAACAATTTAATACCAGTGAACAAAACCAACTTAAATGATGGCCTCAAGTACACGTACGAGCCAATGAGAACTACACTCGACTATGTACTTGCTCCTTCCCATTGCATTGGTATCGTGACGCAGTGCAAAGTAATAAACTCGGGAAACAGCGCTATAACTTCGGATCATTATCCAATTAGTTGTACTCTCAAACTACCAACCGACCGATACACACCCATAAATAAAATACCTTTACCTGCGTGGCATAAGTGCGAATCAGGTTCTTTAATATCATATCAGCTTATTATCGACCAAATAATATGCACGCAAAATATAAATACACCAACAACAAAGAATGAAATAATAGCACTCAATGACTTTCTAGTGAATACAATGCATCACGCAGCCACAGCTGCTGTTCCTAACGCCTCCTTTAATCCGCACACAAAACCATATTGGTCCACTGACGTAAAAAACGCACATAATCTAGCGCGAGAAAAACGAAAAATGTGGCTAATAGACAATCAACCACGTGGTATGCAATACACATCATACCGTGAGTACAAAACAGCAAAAGATCTCTTTCGCGCCGCATTAAAGCAATCATGCACTAATTATGAGCATATCGTTTTTCAAGACATTGATGATGCCGCTGGACTTGATTTACGCCTGTTTTGGAAATTAGTAAACAGACAAAAATCCAAACATACAAATGTATGTTATGCCATCAAATATAACGGCGACACGAAACATAGCCCAGTCGAAATAGCAGACACATTCGCGAACTATTTCAAAAATCTATACCACTGCAATGACAGCGACAGTAATGATTTTGAAGTCAACTACTCGGACCAATCAAATATAGCTTCCAACGTAGAGTTTGAAATAGATGAAGTTATGAAAGCAATATCTACACTGAAATCGCGTAAAGCTCCTGGAATTGATAATATCCAAAATGAACATTTAAAATTCGGCGGTCGCAAACTACACATTGCTATACAGCAGCTATATAATGGCATTATGAAAGTAGGATACATACCAGAATCATGGAAAACCAGCATTATCATCCCGTTATACAAAGGTAATAACAAACCGAAAGAAGATCCAGATAGCTATAGAGCTGTTTCCCTACTCCCGGTACTCTATAAGTTATTTGAAAAACTAATATACGGACGAGTCCAACAATGGCTTAGTGAAACTCATATGCAATTCCCAAACAAACAACAGCAGGGTTTCCAGAAACAGAAGAGCTGTACGACTGTATCATTCAACCTTCATGAAACACTATATTACAACTTGGAGCTACACTCGAAAGTGTATGCATCCTTTCTTGATATTAGGAAGGCGTTTGATACTGTGTGGCAGAAAGGCCTAATGATGAAACTCCAACAATTGGGCATCGACAAACATTTACTGAATGTAATCAACCAATCTTATACAAACATACGTAGTTGTGTATGTATAAACGGTCACACGTCTACGGCATTTGAAGTGATGACTGGTGTTAGACAAGGCGGAGTGCTGAGTAGCTTCCTCTATCTCGTTTACATAAACGACCTTCTAAATATGTTAGAGGCAGATGCATCGGGTACATCAATATGCTCTGTGTATACTGGAAACCCCGCGTTGGCAGACGACTTAACAATTTTGTCACTCTCCCCAAAAGGGCTACAAAAACAATTGTCAATAGTTGAACAATATGCACTCGACTGGAAGTTTGAAATCAACATAAATAAAAGCTGTGTTATGACATTTGGCACAAAAACTAATAGCTCCCGCCTACATATGACTATTAGTGGTAAAGAACTAAAACACATCGACCTAACCGAACATGTTGGTATTCCTATTAGTAACAAGCTCAAATGTGACGAAAAGATTGAAAAAGCGTGTAGGAAAGGTAGAGGTTCATTCTACGCCATTGTTGGACTAGAACCTACTCTCAATAAACTAAATCCACTCACCACGGCCAGTCTCTACAGAAAGGTAGTACTTCCATCTGCCCTATATGGGTCCGAAACGTGGACAAATCTAACCCAATCAAATGAGCAGAGCCTAAATGTCTTCCAGCACAAGTGCTGCAAAACCATGCAGAACCTACCCATGGCGACAAGGTCATGTATGTGCGAAAGTATGATTGGTATGTTACCGATTGCTACCGCAATACATAAGAAAAAACTCATGTTCTTGCAGAACTTGTGTTCACTAGACAATGATCACCTATCAAAACAAATATTTCTCCGACGTCTCTATCAGTATATGAACTCTGACAGAAAATATAAACAACTAGGCTTCATACCGGATGTGATGGGTTTATTGTCCCTCTACAAATTATTCAACACTATAGAATTATTTATCCGTACAAGCACATTCCCTTCCAAAACCCAGTGGAAAAACACAATCAGATCTGCCATATATAGCAGAGAACACGAGATACTAAAATCACGCTTGAACTCATCACCCGACTTTGATAGATTCAAACACATTCATAAATCATACTCACCAATATTACTATGGCAAACACCATCTAACAACTCTGAACTAAAGTCAATCAGCTGTACGGTGCGCATTCTCACATCCCCACCACGAGAATATCTACGACTATGCCACAGATGCAAAACATATGTTATGGACCTACTTAAACACGTAATAATGACATGCACTCACACAGAATCCCATCGCCTCAGATTTTGGGAACACACAGCACCCCTATTGGACATAGGAACGTACGAGACCTTACGCTCACTTCCCGAAGAAAGACAACTCCAATTTCTTATAGGGAGAGCTGCTCCAGAACTCAACGTTGACACAGACATCAGAAAGCAGCTATTGCTCCTGTCTGCGACTTATTTCTCCACAATTCGCATAATGGAGCTTACATAAAGCAAACGTACTTTACACACATACACTCAAATGTATACTCACATTAAAATAGTATGTAGCGGGACAATACGCAGATTACAAACTGTCTGAAGCCAAACCAGATACCTGTTCAATTCGTTCTTTGTCATGTATTCATGCATGTTATAACTAGTATGTTGTCATTTGTCATGTAATTATATATGTATGTCTTTGTCATGTCAATCTCGATCATCGAGGAAATAAAGATTGAATGTATGAATGAATGTCACTAAACTGGCGACATATTCTACTGTTACCAGTGTACCATAACATTAAATGTTCATACAATCCAGTCGAAATAGGATGAAATAGCTTATAGGCAGACGACAAGGTAATATAATTCCTATGGCCAGGAGTGACTGAGGTTATAAAACGTGTTATCATTCTTCTGATACAGTAGTAAAGTTTCATAATCTCGGCTCCAGTATCATGGTGTGGGTTTGGAGGTTGCAGGCACTAACTAACTACATGGCCGCGGCCCGCATGTCGCGCCCGCCGAGCATTGACCGAAAAACTTTAACCAAAAACTTTGAAGCGGACACACTGATGTACGGACGTACGTACGGACGTCATGCAAAATATCGACTATACCGCGCTTTCCGCAAGCGGGCGAGACAAAAACCCAGTTTGCGCGTGCATTCGTCACGTGGGTTGACATATCTGTGTAATATATGGACATTTCTGAATGCCTAAATCCTTTTTAATTCAACCATTAGATCTATATTTCTACGAAAGCCGGCTAGGGTCAAATGAATTAATAAAAAATAAAAAATGTTCTCGTACAAACGAGAATAAACACGTACAAACGAGAAACTTTCTCGTACAAATGAGACAAAAACACGTACAAACGAGAAACATTCTCGTAGAAACGAGAAAAAAACACGTAGTAACGAGAAACGTTCTCGTACAAACGAGAAAAAAACCACGTACAAACGAGAAACTTTCTCGTAAAAA
>JBEVXV010000941.1:0-7708 GCA_040505915.1 Sedimenticola sp.
TGGGCGAAAATTAGATTCGTATATGCTAAAACCCACCCTACTTTTTTGGGAAAACTAGAAAAGCTCTCCAACGTCAGTAGCACACATCACTGCTAATCGGCATTGTAACGGCCGCTAAATGTTATTATTTTTTACATCACGGTATAAATAAGAGTGCGTGGCGTTCAGTTGCGCAAAACCGAGCCAACTCCCAAAGATGCCGCAGTGTATATTTGACGTCCGATCAGACATCCCGTCGCTCGTCGAAGCTAACGAGGAACCCGGTGGCGTGGTCGTGTCTTACGATGCATGGGCCGGGTCTGCGGCCAAACGTTTTGCCCGCGTGAAGTGCAATGTGAAAGACGGTAGACACAATTGCAAGTTCGCCGACCTGGTGGGTTGGCTGACGCGGCAAGACGATCACACGTATGAAATTATTAGCAAAGACAAACCGGCGCGACTTTTTTTCGACGTTGAGTGGCCGGGCGACGGGCAAGTGAAAGCGGCAGATCCACTCTCCACTTTGCTGTCTGCTCTCGACGTGTACTGCTACGGGTCGAGTGTGTTCGCCAAGCGGGTCGTACTGTCGTGTCGCCGGCCGACGTCCAACAAGCAATCCTTTCACGTGGTGTTTCCCGATGCAGTGTTCAAGTCAGTCTCCGGCGAGATGAAGATTTTCGTTCTCGGATTCGTGAGATGGCTGGTCGAGGAATACGGCGGCGGCGCCAGTTTGACATACGAGAAAACGTTGAAAAACGGCAAGATTGTTCCGATGACCGTAGTCGACACCGCCGTGTATACGAGCAACCGGAATTTTCGCATGCTGGGGCAGAGCAAAATGACTGACAAAACACGGACGCCCATGTCGATGGAAGACGCCACTGCGGCGGCAACCGACACGGTGGTGCAACATGAAAAGTGGATACCAGCGTGCGACGCGACGTCTTCAGCGATCGAATCTGTAATGGACAGGAGACGACCTGCGGACCGCGCCTACCCGGCTCTACCCGTGAGACGCGAATGCAGATTACGCTGGAAAACTGCTGCAAAGACCACAGACGAGCTCGTTCTGAAAGGCAAACGGGCAGGTTCGCTGACCGTTCGATCGGCGGAAGATATAGCTAACGCCATAGACAGCCGGCTTCTCCGACAGCTCGACTACAGCCGACTGTTCGTTCCCGTACTTGCCTCACTGTGCGTCGCGCTGTCGGACGATTTTCTGCTCGCATGGATCGGCTCTTCTGACGAGACGAAAGCGCGACGACGTCTCGAGTACTGTAGAAAACAGACCGACTCCATCACGGTGGCGGGCGACGCGGCACTGACATATCTCAAACGCGTCTACGCCAAAGTGACCGACGCTCGCTTTGACGCGAGAGTGAGGAGACCTCTTTTGGTACCCATCGAGCCCGCCGTGGAACATGGATGGACTCCCGTTGAGGCTGGTGAGGCTATGAGGCTCCACATACAGAACCTGTGCAGTCAAGACAACAAGTCCGTCGGCACGAAGAACGAAATAAGACGCATGTATGCGATATCTGGAAAAATGGGTGCCGGCAAAACCAAGGCCGTGCTCGAATTCACCGTAGACTGGTTGAAGAGGGGCGTGTACACGGCCGTGACTTACTTGGGCCCACGGAGGGTGCTGGTCGAAAGCGTGGCGCAGCGAGTAGAGCAACTGGACGCTGAACGCAAGGGTGTGTACGGTCGCAGTAACATATGCGCCGTTGTCGTCGATCGAATATACCACGATGCGCCGCGAAACGACAAGCCTGTCGAAAATAAACGAACTGGCGTGTTCACGGCCGCATGCGTCAACTCGGTTCACAAGACGCCGATGAAGAACGACGTTGTCATTGTCGACGAGCTAGCGACCGACGTTGGGAACGTTTTCTTGAACTGGTCGCAAATGTTGCGCATCTTCAACGGAGATTCAGCCTTGTTAAATTGCGAGAAGGACAAGTGCATTATTGACTCGATCGCAGCTAGAATGCGAAACGCGCGAGTCGTGTTTGTCCTGGAAGCGGCCCTGCCTCGAGAATTAATGCATGCTTGTCTGGAGTTGAGGAGAGCGGACGACGTACCGCTCGAATCGTACGTAGATGGTCTGGACGGTGATGCGAAGCAATGGAAAGCATGGTTTCGGGAACAGAAGCGGTGTCCCGACACGAGGCCCATGATGAATCCGGAAACGAAGGACGTGTACAGGCTGGCCAAGCCAATCAAATTGGCAGTGTACGATCCGAGAGCTCCGACCGCCATCTTCACCCGACTCGAAGAGTTTCCCACGCTCGACGAGCTCAAGACCGACATACTGAGTTGCGCGATCGGTGAGCGTAAGAAGAGGGCCGTCGTGTACGTATCGTCGTCCAAAACCGGCGTCCAGCTAACGAACATGTTGTTCGCCAACCACTTCGATTCCGCGGTAACGGCGCCCAAGGTACTGACCGTGTCGGCGGCGACGATGACCAGCATGGGCCGGGAAAGGACGATGAAGGAAATAGAGACGTGTCGTTTCCTGATCGTTGGCAATGTCCTCAGCAGCGGATATTCCTTCGAGGCACCGGACGTCTTTGATGTCGCTTACGCGGTTTTCGAGTTCAGCTCAAACACGCCTCCTCTAGCCGACATGATCCAGCTCTGCGCGCGAGTCCGATGCGTCGGTGACAAGGTGCTGAAATATACCGTGGTGTCTCATCCCTACGCTCCGCCGAAGCAAGTGGAACTCGAGAAGCTCGCGCTCGAACACAGGCGAATGTCGCTGAACAGGTACCCCGGCGAACGGGCGCTACACGATTACCACGTGAAAGAGTTTCAGGAGCACAGGCGGCACCGTTCCAGCGTCGCATACGCGCGCCCTTGCGTCCGAGAGGCACTGTTTCGGGCGTTTTCGCACGCAGACACGGCGCAGCTGAAGTACAAAAGGCCGGCACTTATCGTTCACGACGGAGGCGCCAGCGAACACGGCATGAAGGCCGCCAGCTACCAGATGCAGAAATACCAGCAGCTTTTGAAACAACTTCCACCGAGAGTCGTCGTGGCGGGGTTCAGGACGAGAAATGGAAAGACGACGTTGATCCCCAATATCGAATCGACTCGAGATGATTATTACGATACACCATCGACGACACTGATTCCGCTGGTAGACGGCCGCGGGGCAATCACCGACCGGGTCGTTGCAAGAAACCCCAAGAGGAAGCTAACACTGGCTGATAAGGCCGCCGCCGGACTCCCGGAGGCGAAGAGAAAACGTCGCGGCACCGACGTCGAATGAACCTGTGGACTGGCGTTCAATAAATTTGTTTGTCACGTTTTCGTTTAATAAAGCCTTGTTCCAACTGCTTGATGGTATGCAGCTCAAATGATTGGTATCACCGGCCCAAACATTCGTATCACCAGGAAGCCCGACTACGACGAGCACTTTGACGTGCCGCAACACTAGTTGCTGATAGGGAACGTCAAGAAGGATAGTCAGCTGAACAAACAGGAAACCTGTTTACAAAAGTCACTCGACATGTCGAACGACCCGGTTCTTTTTTTTTAATTCGCTTATCGACCATTCCATGGTTTGCAGTGTAAAACGTGGACTGGCCGGTAAGAAAAAGACGTCCGAGACGGGTAAATTCGGGATTCTGTACCTGAATGCAGGCTTCTGACTGGTCAATTCAAGATTTCATTGGTCGAAAATTAGATTCGTATATGCTAAAACCACTCACACTTTTTGGGGAAACGAGAAAAACTCTACAACGTCAGTAGCAACATCACTGCTGAGTCATCGGTAGAGACGGTCGGCACCGTGTGTCAGGGCTCCACCGCACAAGGCTATTTGACATTGGAAGAGTCCGTCAGTGAAAGAGACAGCACGTCGGGTGGAGCCATGTTACAAAGTGCCAGGGAGTTCGCCCAGCTAGGCACGCACCGAACCCATGATGTCTTCACCAGCGATGCTCGGATCAGACACGTCGAACATCACCGTCACTGACGTCTGGAAATTTAGACTAGAGAGTGGCGGATGGTCAGACGCGGCTTGGCAATCTGTAGGTGCAATTGCTTTTATTATTTTTGTCTCGATTGTATAAAAGCCAGACGGTCGCATAATGTTGGCATAACCGACAGAGATCTCGAGCAACACGCAAGCAAACATGAAACGAAAGCGAGAAGATATTACGTTGTGGGATGCCGCCGACGTTCACAAGCACAAGACGATGTGGCATTGGTGGCAATGGATTCGAAGACGAGACTTCGCGGGCGAACCTGGATCCGGGACTCCCATCGAGGACGTGGAGAACTTGAACATCAAGAAACCAAAGACTGTCGATCCGAACATCAAGACGACGTTCAGTGTGGGGCTGCGACCGACGAAGCACCAACGACATGTGTTGAACGAGATGCTCCGTGTCAGCAACCATGCGTATAATTGGTGCAACTACCTGGTTCGCGAGAAAGGTTTCAAGCCAAACCACTTCGACTTGATCAAGGTAGTTGCGAGAACCAACTCTGTCGACGTGCCGCGAGAGTACAGGATGGAAGAAGGTGACGACTGGTTCTTCGATAATCGGATGACGAACATCAAGAACACGTCTTGCAAGACATACGCTACTATGTACAAGTCGGCCACATCGAATCAAAGGAAAAGCATAGTTGATATGCGAGACAAAGATACACGCGTACTAAGAGAAGGCGGTTTCCAGGTGTCTAAAGAATGCGTTAGATTCTTGAAGTCGAACGACACCAGCGACACGAAGGTACAAGACCGATGCATTGCGATCATGCAAGCAAACTTCTCGGCACAGAAGAAGAACGCCAAGGAAAGGTACATCAGACTGTCAAAGTCGATCAGCAAGTTACCTCCTATCGACCATGCGGTCAAAGTAAAAAAGCGAGCCAACGGAAAGTTCGTGCTTCAAATTCCGTGCGATCCGTCGTATACAAGACGAAAATCTACGGAGGAGCCAGATGCCATCTGCGGTATCGACCCTGGTGGAAGGACGTTCGCAACAGTCTATGATCCAACCAATGCCAACGCGTTTCAAGTTGGCCTCGAGGAGGACAAACGTTCGGTCATGCGACAGTGGCATAATAAGATTGACGAAACACAATGGCATCTTAAAAATTCGCAGGATCGCTCGCAGCAAAAGGCGCAAGACGATAGAATCTCGCAGCTGAAAAAACTGCACCTCAAGTTGAAGACCTTTGTTGACGACATTCATCTCAAACTGTCTTCTCACCTTGTAAAGTCCAATCGTTTCGTGGCGTTAGGAAAGATACCGGTGTCACAGATCGTGAGAAAAGATCGCCCAAAACATCTGAACAAGAGAGCGAATCGTGACTTACTGTGTTGGCGGCACTACGCTTTTAGACAAAGACTGTTACATCGTGCAGCAGACTCTGACTGTCATGTTGTAGTGCAGGAAGAAAGTTACACATCTATGACTTGCGGAAAATGCGGGACAAGAAACACAACGCTGGGTGCTAGCGAAACATTTATGTGCAAGACATGTAACTACGCAACCCACCGTGACATCAACGGCGCGAGGAACATTTTGCTAAAGGCGCTGGGTTGCTTTCCGTTTGCTTAACGTATGGAATATCATAAGGTTGACCGATCCTTAGCTCGGCCTAATCGAAATGTCTCAAACAGTTCATTGACTTGGGCGGTTTGGGCCACTTCGGTTGCCGTGCGAAATAGGTTAAAGACGATAACGCTGATGGAGACATCGAGTGATTGCGTCGTCGTCGTCGTTCAGTAAATTTGTTTGTCAAGTTTTCCATTTAATAAATCACATTTTATTTCTACCGGCGTCTTGTTCTTCTTCATTTAGTCTACGGCCCAAACACCTCGAGAGGCAAATTCGTATCACCAGGGAGCCGACTACGACGAGCAGTTTGACGTGTTTCATGGCCTACCAGTTGCTGATAGGCAACGGCAAGAAGGACAGTCAGCTGAACAAACAGGAACCCGCTTTGCAACGATGTTAGTCGAATGATGATGTGATCAGTGGCCGGACGCAGAGCATACTCGAGTCGAGCGATTTTCGATGTTAGTCGTCGGACGGTCCGATTCTGTTTTTGAATTCGTTTATCGACCATTCCATGGTTTGCAGTGTAAAACGTGGACTGGCCGGTAAGAAAAAGACGTCCGAGACGGGTAAATTCGGGATTCTGTACCTGAATGCAGGCTTCTGACTGGTCAATTCAAGATTTCATTGGTCGAAAATTAGATTCGTATATGCTAAAACCACTCACACTTTTTGGGGAAACGAGAAAAACTCTACAACGTCAGTACAACATCACCGCTGTATTGTTGGAGCAGTCAGTCGACTACGTGTCTACGATACAGCAATGTCCGTGTTTCTTCTCGTGTCTCGGACAGGCGAGCATGTCTCTCTGTGTGTTTGAGCTCCAGCGCAGCGTGTGACATGCGTGCGGACAACTGATGTCGTGTACTTGAACGACGTGGCATAGTCAATCTCAGTTGCGAAAGTTCGGACTTGTCACATCACGATGTTAGTCGACGTCGTCGTCGTCGTCGAACGGTCCGTTTTTATTTTTGAATTCGTTTAAATTCGCATACAGAACGTTTCCCCGTGTAATCCGTTCTCTACCCGGTAAGAAAAATACGTCCAAGACGGGTATATTTATGATTTTGTACCGAATGCTGGCTTCTGATCGGTCAATTCGAGATTTTCTGGATCGAGCTTTAGATTCGTATAGTTAAACCCACTACCACTCTTTTTGGCGGAGATTTAGCCCTACATCGTCAGTAGCAACATCACTGCAAAGCCATCGGTCGACGGTCGGTACCGTGTGTGGTCAGAGCTGGGAGTACCACTCCACCTATTTGCTCAACCCCTTTGAAGTTAGAGAGAGATATATTTAGCCCTACAACGTCAGCGACATCCTTTCATGCATGATGACAACGTCCCTGGGAGGCACCGATGTTCGACATGTTGTCGAACGATGTGGGAAAAATCTGTCTCAAAGCACATCACGATGTTAGTCTTCGACGAGACGACCAGCTCGTTCATGGATGCTGCGAATGGAATCTTCCTTCTGTTCATGTGATTGAACATCAACTGAAAGGGTTTTGTGGTTCTGTGTCGTCGTATGTCTGATTCATTCACCAGCAGGACGAGAGTGTATTTTCTGCCGCCTCCATCATATGGTAGAACGAGACAGCCGTTGGTCGCACTGCAACACTTGGGCAAGTTGGTTGATTACACTGCTGGCACCTGGACTCACTCGTCCGACAGCAGAGCAAAGGCAACACTGTTTATGATGCATCCATTATCAGAGCGAGAAGTATAAGCCAACGTGGACCAAGTTGATTACTCTGCTAGTATCAGCAGTTACTGTATAAATCGACCAAGTCAGACAGTGACACTTCATATTTTTACCACCTCCAACATAGGAAAGAGCGAGACACATATCAGGCTGGTGGCTCCTGGACGCACTCGCTAGACAGCAGTATCAGTGTGACTGCTTATGTTTCTGACGCCTCCATCATGGGAAAGAGCGAGACAGCAGTATCAGGCAACGTCGACCAAGTTAATTACACTGCTGGCTCCTGGACGCACTCGCTAGACAGCAGTATCAGTGTGACTGCTTATTTTTCTGACGCCTCCATCATGGGATTGCAACGTCGTGCAAGAGTACACTGCTAACATCGGGACACACTTGTCAGACAGCCGAGCAACGGTGACACTGCTGTCTGACACCTCCATTGATA
>JBEVXV010000942.1:0-2905 GCA_040505915.1 Sedimenticola sp.
GCACACTTATTACTGCCATGGTAAAATTCAGTTTAGACTGTCCAAATCCGTGGTACAATGTCAAAAATCTGTGTCGTTTACAACACCATCCCAATCAAGACTTCGCTGTACCTGTCCTTATGTTGTTTGCAACATATTACCTTTTACTTATTGCAGTAATGACGTTGAGCGTTGGCCGTGGTGATTTTGAGAATCTCTTTCCAGGTGGTTTGCCGAACCTGGGCCACCTCCAATGCTGTCAAGCCGATTAGTGCTGGTGTGCTGCTGTCCCAACGGGGCAGATAGCGCCGGAACTGGAAGTAGGGAGCATCGGTCTCCAGCAGCAAACGAGTGTCATTGATGTAATTCACCGCCTCCTTCTGCTCGCTGGAGAAAGTGTCCACCAATCGGGTAAAGCCGAAATAAGTATTCGGGTACTCCTCCAACCAGTCCTTAACCGCCTGTTTATCACCACTGAAGCAATGGAGGTGTATCTTCTGTTGACGAGGAACTGAACATTGCTTGAGATTGTGATGCATAATCCTGTATATGCTGAAATCGCGGTCCTGATTATTGCTGCGACAGTGCAGAATGACGACGTGTCGCTTCTCAATGTACCGGCCCATTTCGCGGAGAACGTCGATCTGATCATCCCATTCGGGCACTGGCGTTGTTTGATCCAGGTCTATCTCACCAAAGCCAACGACTTCCGGCATTTTCACCAACCTCCTCAGGGCCTGAATGTCATTGCTCGAGGTTCTCTTTGCGTTTTTAGGGTGCAATCGAACGGCAACCGTCATCCCCTGAGCACGCAAGTTCCTAACGTCGTCCGGAGTTGGGTAGGATATTGGGTCGCAGAAAACCGCTACGGACCCTACTAATGCCACTTCCCTCTCCTTCGGTGGCAAGATGTGTCGTAGCACACTGTCAAGGCTGGCGGTCGCTGGAAGCTTGAGAATTCCTATCGTTCTGTCCAAATGAAAATGGCTGTCAAAAGCTTCCGGCAATCGCGAGTCCGGCACCGCGGGTCGTTCACTATCCGCAATAATCTCCGCCCGGCGTGGCCTCCGGTGAAGGGGTATGCGCAGGTGCTCCTTTCAGCGAGACGACAAATTGCGGGTCACGGACTGTCCTAGGGGCTGCCGGACTATCGAAGTTGTCCCGAAAGCGCCCCCGGTGGATTATCGTGAAATCCGCAAGGATCTCCAACATCACCCGCCAATGGAAAAGACAAGCTGGGGAATTGAGCGGACTGCAGCTGTACCCGGTAATGGTACCTGGTAATGGTAGGCTCAGCGCTTCACAAAGACCATCCATTACGGCTGACTGGGCTGGGCTTACCTCTAGCCCACCGATACCCTGCAACAAACCTAAACCCTCAACTTTTGTCACCAGATCTTCAACTGACGCCCTGCTGCCTAGCATCCATCTGGTCGCCATCTTCAAAGCACAGGCTCTAAGTGGTGCCTCATCCTTGGGTGACAGGGTCTCGTCAAACGTGGTTGGCAGATGCACGTCGAAAGCATGTTGACGGAGGTCCACTACATTCTTGGCACACGCTCCAATAGTACTACATGGCTGACCTCCGCCCGAACAATGACGTCACCCTGTGACGTTGACAAGGCATGTCTTCTCGACTTTGGTTTTGGAGAGGATGTGACCGCTGGTTGCCACGTGATGTCTGAGGACTGGTCAGGAGATCTAGCACGCGAGTGACTGCCGTGGCTGGTCATCCAGCACTACTGTCATTCCACGACCTCGAGGCTCGGAAGGACGATGCCGGCGGCGAGGCTGGCGCTGGCTGAATCGAGAGGCCCGTTCCGAGAGTGTGGAGCGAAGGTCTGGTTGAAGTGCAGCGCTGGACTGGTATGTTGATGTGCCAGCCGCAAACTCATCACCCTCAACGTATAGGGAGATCATAGGGTCGGTACGGGCGTTTGCACCCGTAGCTGTTGCTTTCGGTGATTTGACCGGGGCGTTTACACCCCTCGACGTGGTAGACGTGGTTGGTTTTGAGGTCGGGGCGTTTACACCCCTCGAGGTGGTAGACGTGGTCGGCGCTGACGACTCCACCCTCTGTGCGTTTGCGCTACTAGAGGTGGATAGTGCGAATAATGCCTCACGCTGGGCGGTTGCGCCCTGCTGCGGGACTACGGTTAGATCCAAGAACATGTCACTTTCCTCCATGTCGCCTTGGTCTAAAACCTCCCCAGTCGCTGCGTCCTCGACCTAGTGATGGATCAGTTTGTAGACGAATACCATGGCTTGTCGTTAGAGAGGGCCTTGCTGAAGGTTGATGTTGCCTCCAACCGCAGTCGAAGATACTCTCCCGGATCCAGTCTCGACTTGCAAACTGCAGGTCGTCGGCATCCCTTGCGACAGTCCGCAGCCAACGACGGTACTCGCCCCTTTTAGCGAGTTTCGCCTGGTGTCGTAAGGCATCTTATCTTACGATCAGCGGACACGTCTTGGTCCATCATCATGCGACGGACTAAACCCCGCTCTGGCATCAGCACCAGTTGTCTGGTTGCCTCCTCAACATCACCAATACATTTCTGTGCCATCACTACAACACAAAAGGATCAGATAAGTATACACGCATTCAGAGTCCCCAACAACACTCGGGAGTAGAATCCTGATTAACTGGCGCAGTACACTCATTGTTAACCAAATAAAATAGTACCGGTGCCAGATAACAGGGCTACTACGGAGTGGTGTTACTCTTCTTACAGGAGTTGCACTTATACTTCTGAATATTCACAGCCTCGGTCGCGGTTACGTTGACACAAGAACCATGATACCATTCGTCGCAGTAATCGCATTGGATAATAAATCTACCAATTCAATAACAATACACCTCTCTATCGACCCGATCCAACGGATTACTGCCGGCTGATGGATTCTCGCGCCACCTTGTTTATCCATG
>JBEVXV010000943.1:0-20188 GCA_040505915.1 Sedimenticola sp.
CCATCCCTGCTCGCACCGGATTGAGTACGACATATCTCGTTAACTCAAGAAGATATGAATCGCCATCTACCAGTATGGCCTTGTAGCGCCCTTGGAAAAGATGCCCCACGCGGTGATGGCGACGATTCGATGCCTGCGTGTAAACACCATTCAACTGCCGCATCACTTTGGATAAATTGCCATCAGGCGTCTCGATTACCAAATGATAATGATTATCCATCAGGCAATAGGCATGGCAAATCCAGTTTGCTGTCTGGGTTACCTCTCAAAAAATATCCAAAAAAGTGGATCGATCATAATCATCTTCATATATGGGCTCCCTGCGGTCACCACGAGAAGTGACATGATAGAGTGCACCGTCAAATTCAATTCGTATTGGTCGTGAGATAGAATAGAGCTTATCTGAAACATGGCTTCAAATCTAGACCTGACCCCTTTTTCCTTTTTTCTGGTTAGCAAGTCTTCACCACAGAGAAAGGCGCGGCGGACACAACGGCTTATGCAGTGGTAGTAGGGTGTGCTGTCGAGGCTGATGAGGGCTTTTCTTGGCTTTGGCATATCGTTTCTTGATTTAGATACGTACTCCATAGGTTCTCATCACTGTTGCATGCTATTTTAGTATGTCAAATGATGGGTGTCCTCTTGTTTTCTCTCTTGTTTTCTTTGTTTCTCTTGTTTCTCTTGTTTTTCTGTCGCTGCTCGTTGTGCTGCACTACCAAAGGCGCGCTAAACCCGCATAGGAGCAGTGCCATCACAGCGATGAACCTCGCACAGGCCGTGCAAAAATCCATCGCCACGAGGGCGGAGATCCTACAATAGAAACCAGCCGAAAGGTGCTTGGGGTCGGTTTAGGTTAGGTACAGGAACCACAGCAGAAACCGGGGCGATCCTCCTCTTTTTCCTTCTCAGGGACTTCAGCCCGAACCTCAATTTTAATTTCGGTAGCGGTCACTTTCTCCTGTCCCTCTTCACTGTTGTCGGCATCTGTTGAGGTTTGCTTCGTATTATCATTCATCTAACTTATCTATCCTGTGCTGCTGTATTGGTTAAGAACAACCTGATTACCTTGAAACTCAGCTACCATCTGACAAAGTCAAAACAGCCCTAAATGAACGCAAATAGAGACAAATGTGACGCTTTTGCACTCTGCTGTGGCTGAGCTTTATGGGTAATCAAGAAAAATAATGGTCTCAGCATGTGAGGTAACAGAGTATATCGCATTGTCTTATCTCAAGTTGAGCGGGAGACCACCTCTGTTTCCTTTCCCTAACAAGCAATGCCGGTGGTGAATTTATCTTAACCCCCTTCAACAGGCATTATTGATAATACCCAATGACGCTACAACTTTCGATCATATACGTTAGCCCTTATAAATATAAACGGCATACTGCGATTATTCGTCTGGATTATGCGCAGTGCTTGCATCGCATGCCGCTCTAACCGGCGGATTTTTTGGATGTTTTATGATTTATGCGCAGGCTCTTTAGCAAAAAAGGTATAGTGGGTGCCTGTATAAAGACACTGAACAGTACCACTCCAAAAGCGATCGATTGTACCATCCAGCCGTAGGGAAGCTCGACCGGGATGGAGAGCGCCAGAGCCAGGGTCACCGCCCCGCGCAATCCCCCCCAGTAGACCACCGTCTGGTCGCGGAGGGTGAGCTTCTCAACTTTTGGCAGCATTGATATCAAGGGGGAAAAACCATACACACCCACCGCGCGTGCAATTAGCACACTGATAATGCCAACGCTCACCGCCACCCAGCCACCCTGTTCTAATAGGGTCATGGAGAGCATCATGCCGGCGACAAGAAATACCAGACTGTCTGCAATAAAGGCAAATAGTGACCATAGACTACCAACAAAACTACTCTTTCTTCTATCTGGAAATTCGAAGCGGATTAGACGCCCCATGATCAATGCGGTAACCAACACAGCCATCACACCAGACACACCCAGCAGACTCTCAGCCACCAGATAGGCGACATAGGCACTGACCAGTGTATTGATACCCATCAACACCTCGCCTTTGCAGAGCCGGGAAATCAACATGAAGACCAATCCGTTCATCAGCCCGACAAAAGCACCGCCAAAAAAAACTGCCAGAAACATCACGACCGTATCTGCGGTGGTCACTTCCATTTGTGGATTGAAGGTTAGAAATATGATCATGCTAAAGAACACAATCGATGTGGCATCATTGAAGATACCTTCACCATCAACCAGCAGGGTCAGTCGCTCCGGCACCCCGAGTTTTTTCAGCAGGGGCATAATCTCAACGGGATCAGTGGCAGAGAGTAGAGCCCCGGTCAGCAGCGCAGCCACCCAGGGAAACACCGCTGGATCACCGATGCCGTAGTAGATCAGTACCGCACTGACCATTACGTTAAGCAACACCATTGGCACCGATAGAATAGTGATAGGGATAAGTTGCCGCAGCATCTTCTGGGCATCGATATGAAAAGAGGCCTCAAACACCAGCACTGGTAGCAGAATATAGAGAATCAGATTACGAAAGCCGCCAGGCTCTATCTCAAAACCGGCATCAAATAGCGTTATCACCTCACTGCCAATATAGCCTGCGATGACCAGCAACCCGGCAAACGGCACGTTAAAACGATCAGCTAGAGGACGCAACAGTACAGCGGACATCAGCAGACCGGCAAAAATCAAAACCGCCTCTTGTATTGGCATGGCTTAATCTCCCGACTGCTCAGCCACCGCGTTTTTTATCGGTGGATTCCGCACATCCATTGCGATCGATGGGCCATCCGCCAGAACAATGCGGGCATGGCGTCGGCGCAGATCATGGGGTGAATGAACACCACAGGAGTGTGCGATGATACCCACCTCATAGACTAGGTTCTTGGCATAACTGGCAACCCGCTCGGCCTTAACCTCCGGCACCAGCCCCTTCTGCAGCTCAGGATTATGGGTGGCGATCCCAGTAGGGCAGCTGTTCTTATCGCACTGCAGCGCCTGAATACAGCCGAGGGCAAACATAAAACCGCGCGCCGAAACAACAAAGTCCGCACCCACACAGAGTGCCCAAGCCACATCTGCCGGCGTGATCAATTTACCGGACGCGATCACTTTTACCCGTTTTCTCAAGCCATACTGATTGAGCTTATCCACCAACATATAGAGACTCTCACGTAGGGAGAGCCCCATGGCATCAATCAGTGGCATGGGTGCCGCGCCAGTGCCTCCCTCAGCCCCATCCAACGTAATGAAATCGGGGGCGCTGTCGATTCCTCGCTTATTGATATCGGTAAACAGTTCATCCAGCCAGCTGGGGCTGCCAATCACCACCTTGAAACCGACCGGCTTACCCGTCATCTCTCTTACTCGGTGGATCATATCCAGCAGATCGCCGTTGTTAGCGATATCGGGGTGACGATTGGGACTGATGGCATCTTCTCCCACGCGAATACCGCGTATCTTGGCAATCTCCTCTGAAACTTTCCCTCCCGGCAGGATGCCACCCTTGCCGGGCTTTGCTCCTTGGGAGATTTTGATCTCAAACATCTTGACCACGTCGTGCTCAGCCACCTCACATAACTTGTCATCACTGAGATTGCCTTCAAGGTCACTTACACCGTTTTTGGCCGTGCCAATCTGAAAGATAATATCCGCCCCACCCGTTAGATGATGAGCGGAGAGGCCGCCCTCACCGGTATTCATCCAACAGCCCGCCTTTTTGGCGCCCATGGAGAGAGCAACTACAGCCGGTTTGGAGAGGGCACCATAGCTCATACCGGAAATATTTAAGAGGGAGTAGGTAGTGTAAGGTTTGCGACACCCCTCCCCTATGGTCACGGGCCCAGGGGGTACCGCATCTTCACCCAAGGTGGGAAAAGGTGTATTGACGAACAACACTGAACCGGGACGACGAAGATCCCGGGTGGAACCGAAAGGGACCGTATTGCTAATGTTTTTTCCAGCACGGTAAACCCAGGAGCGCTGGGCGCGGTTGAATGGAAGCTCCTGACGGTCCATGGCAAAGAAGTACTGCCTGAAGAACTCCCCCATCGTTTCAAAAAAATAGCGAAAGTGCCCGACTACCGGATAGTTGCGCCGAATCGCCTGACGACTCTGGGTGACATCGAGAATGTAGATGACGATGATCGCCACCATCAGGGCACCGAGAGCAAAAATAAAAATGGCGGAGAAGACTTCCAGAGCCCCACTCAGAAAGATGCGCATGTTTTCTACGGCGTTATTCATCATCTATTACCTTTGGTTGTCAGCTCCCTGCTATCAAATTTATTTTGAAACGATTCATCTATACCTGTTTTTGGGCTGTTTTCTCAATAACTCAGTGCAAATGGATAACCTTCAGGTGTTACTGCCCCCCTATGACACGGACTTTTTGAGAAGTTACTTGATCACCCTCACTCCAACCGGAGGGGGGTGATTGAATAACCGTACTACCCGCTGTACTCCTTAACGATCAAAGTGCCTTCGAACGCAGCACCATCATCTTCTCAATCTGCATATCACGGTAGGTGTGGGGAATACCACCCACACCGAGACCCGACTGCCGCAAGCCCGCAAAAGGCATCCAGTCGACACGAAAGGCCGTATGTTGGTTGATCATCACCGCCGAGGCGTCCAACTGCCTGTAACAGTGCATAGCGGTGTCAATATCACGACAGAAGACCGCCGCCTGAAATGCAAATGGCAGCCCATTGGCCCGCTTGATCGCTTCGTCGATATCACGGTAGGGATAGACTGCAACCACCGGCCCAAAGATCTCCTGACTGCTGACATGGGTATCTTGTGGGGGATCAAAGAGCACTGTTGGCGAGTAGCAGCTATCGGAGATACGCTCACCACCTGTCATTAGCCGGGCTCCGGCTTCGACCGCCTGATCAACCCATTGCGATACCCGCTCAACTTCACGAGGGCGGATCAACGGCCCCACTTCGGTATCCTCCAGTGTCGGATCACCGACCTTCATCTCCGCTGCCAGCACCGCCAACCCCTCGGCAAGCCGTTCTGCTACCGATTCATGGGCAAATATCCGCTGCACCGACACACACACCTGACCAGCATGATAGAAACCCCCTTTGGCCAGCAGCGGCAGTGCATCATCAAGATCGGCATCCTTGCCGACAATTACCGGCGCAGCACCACCATGCTCAAGTGCACAGCGGGCACCTGGGGTTAACTTGGAACGCAGCATCCAACCCACCGCCGCACTACCGATAAAACTGAAAAAACCGACCCGGCTATCAGTGACCAGCTGGCTTGCCACCGCCAAGTCGCTCACCACCAGCGACTGACACCAAGCTTCGGGCAGACCCGCCTCACGCAATATCGCAACAAAATGAAAACAGGAGAGCGGTGTATCCTCCGCCGGTTTTATGATCACCGGACAGCCGGAAGCAACAGCTGGCCCAACCTGATGGATAATCAGGTTGAGTGGATGATTAAAGGCACTCACCGCTACCACCACCCCGATCGGCTCACTGGAGGTAAAGGCCAGGTGGCCGTGGGAAGCCGCGTTGAGCCCCATCGGAATCTCCTTGCCACCCTCCCCTCTCACTACTTCGATACAGCTTCTTACACCATCAATGGCACGAATCACTTCAACCCTGGAATCGGGCAGTGGCTTACCGCCCTCCCGCGCAGCCTCAACCGCTAGCAGTTCGACACGCTCACTCATAATAGTGGCGGTTTTTTCAAGAATGGCTATCCGTGCTTCTGTTGGCAACCAGGTGGATCTGTCTCTGAACAATCCATAAGCGGTAGCTAGCGCCTTTTCCACCGCATCACTTCCCGCAGTATCGACCTTGGCGATCAGCTTGCCATCGAAGGGGGCCGTAACATCTAGGCTGTTGCCGTCCCCGGTGGCGTCGGGAATCATTACTGGGTAGTGCGCGGTCATAACTTGCTCCTAATTCAATCGAAGTTGGCGCTAAAGTAATCTACGTTGCCTACTATGCTTATAAATCGGCTACACAGAGGCTGCATCAATAATATGAAACACGTAGATGACTCCTCTGACAATTTCAGTTCTAAATCGGACAGACCAGCTCACCCAGTTTCTCTGTCAGCTTCATGTTCTCTGAATAGTCTACCGGACAGTCAATTATTGAAACCGTATTATCTTTGACCGCTCTTTTCAAAATAGGCAGAAGCTCTTCAGCGCTATTGACCCGATAACCCTTGGCCCCAAAGCTCTCGGCATACATCACCAGATCAGGGTTTTTGAAATCGATATTGCTGGGGCGACCAAAACGTTTCATCTGGTGCCAGCGAATCAGACCGTATTGGGAGTCATCCCAGATCAGGATAACGAAGGGAGTCCCCACACGCATGGCGGTCTCAATCTCCTGGGAGTTCATCAGGAAGCCTGCATCGCCGGTGACCGCCACAACAGCCCTTTCAGGATAGGCCAGCTTAGCGGCAACACCTCCCGGTACGGCGATACCCATGGAGGCAAAACCGTTGGAGATAATGCAGGTATTGGGACGCTCTGCCTGATACATACGCGCCATCCACATCTTATGGGCACCCACATCGGAGATAACTATATCCTCCGGTGCCAGCGCTTCTCGCAGATCCCACATAATCTTCTGTGGTTTGATCGGAAAGCAACTGTCTTCAGCGTGTGCGCTCATCTCTTCTACGATGATATCGCGCAAATTGCCGGTGACATGCCCCCTATGGGAGCGTGCCTCTGCGGCGATCCCCTTCAGGGCGTTGCCTATGTCACCTACCACGCCCACCTCGACGATATAGTGTTCATCCACCTCCGCAGCCAGACTGTCAATATGGATAATCTTGATAGTCTTATTGCTGTGCCACAGCTGAGGGTGGTATTCGACAATGTCATAACCAACGCAGATCACTACATCGGCGCGGTCAAATCCACAGGAGACATAGTCGGTTGCCGCCAAGCCGACGGCACCAAGAGAGAGATCGTGACTAAAAGGAATCACCCCTTTCGCCATAAAGGTGTTGGCAACAGGAATATTCAGCTTCTCGGCAAAATCGATCAACCGCTCAGTCGCATTGGCGCGAATGACGCCATTACCTGCAAGTATGATGGGGTGCTTGGCTTCACTGATAATGCCTGCCGCCTGCTCAATTTTCTCTTTTGGAGGTGTTGGTGCCATCGGACTCTGCACCTTCAAAGGCAGCTTACCCTCTACGACCATCTTGGCGATATTTTCAGGGAAATCCATAAAGCTGCAGCCCGGCTTCTCTGCCTCCGCCACCTTGAATGCTTTGCGTACAATCTCGGGAATAATTTCAGGCTCACGAATCTGCATGCTGTACTTGGAGATGGGTTGAAACAGATTGACCAGATCAAGTATTTGATGACTCTCTTTGTGCAGTCGGGTGGTAGCACCTTGACCTGCCAGGGCAACTACCGGGGCACGATCCATATTGGCATCAGCGACACCGGTTATCAGATTGGTCGCCCCCGGACCCAATGTAGCGAGACAGACCCCGGCCCTTCCGGTCAGACGGCCATAGACATCGGCCATGAAAGCGGCTCCCTGCTCATGTCGGGTGGTAATAAAGCGGATAGGGCTATCGAGTAGCGCGTCCATCACATCAATATTCTCTTCACCAGGGATGCCGAAAATATATTCAACACCCTCATTTTCGAGACAACGTATAAACAGTTCAGCTGCCTTCATAGATTTCCCCATTCCATACAAATTGAAAGATCGGCCACACAGACTTCAGAGCGGGCATAAATATAATATAGTCTAAGATTGGGTTTATTAAAGAAGAACCGGTGGATTACGGCTTAGAGTAAAAGTCGACTGGGTAAAAAACTGCCTGCTTTCTCATCACCTTAGTGCAATAGATTGTAACTTCTCACTAACCCCGTGTAGATGGATAACTTTCAGGTGGGTGCAGTGACACCTTTTCAGGACGTACAGCAGCAGGGATGCTGCCGTGAGCGTACAGGGATCTATTCACCGTTTCTCCTAAAGGTGTTACTGCACCCCCCCTATGGCACGGATTTTTTTAGAAGTTACAATTGATTCATATTTCAGAGCACATACCTGTAGGGGGACTTTCTCGAAGCGCGATTGGATTTCACAAAGCGTGTGCGACGTTCATCGCGGCGAGCTGTAGCGTCAAAGGTGATTTATTAGCGGTGGTTTAAGGATGGGCTGATACCTCCAGCAATTGATCCACCCCGGCCAAAGCAGCCTCAAAATCGTAGAGACTTAAGTCACTACTGATAGCATCAACCGTTGAGGTGTACTCGGAAGTGGTTAACCGTTGTCGCAACTGGCTAACCAAGGTATGAGCCGATGCATCCGAAGCGGCCAGCAGCTCACGTAGTTGCAGCAGCAGTTCTCCAGTAGTCTCTCCCGATGGAACTGCACCCGTCGGCTCAAGGGAGACAATTGAAGTCGCGGCCAGCGCTTCCAACAACCCGGTCATCGCATTGGAGAGTAAGTGGAAGGCAGCATCAATATTCACCACCGTTTGAGTCTGCAGTGTGGTCTCCAACCTCCCTGCCGCCTCAAACAGACGATCCGCCCCGATATTACCGGCAACCCCTTTCAAGGTGTGAGCCACCACTCTTGCGCGATCATGCTCGGCGCTCGCAATCAACACCCCTATCTGGCGTAAGCTGTCCCGGTGTCTATGATAAAACTTTGCCAAAAGTTCCCGATACAAATGCCTATTTCCCGCTACCCGATTTAACCCGGCCTGCTGATCAATACCTACCACTTCAGGCAACTCATCCTTGATCATCAGGCACTCTTTTTTTGTACTGGGAGCCTCTACCACTCGCGCCCTACTCACATGCACCCACTTCTCCAGTGCGGCATAGAGTTCAGAGACATCTATTGGCTTGACGACATGGTCGTTCATTCCTGCCGCCATGCTCTTGTCACGGTCACTCTTCAAAGCACTGGCGGTCATTGCGATGATCGGAAGTTGAGTAAAGCGTGGATCGCGACGAATTTTCCGGGTGGCGCTGTAACCGTCCATCACCGGCATCTGCAGGTCCATCAATACACCATCAAACTCACCTGGTGTCGCTTGCAGACGCTCCACCGCCTGCCAGCCATCATCAACCACTTCAACGATGATCCCCGCCTGCCGCAGAATCTCACACGCCAATGCCTGATTTATCTCATTATCCTCAGCTAGCAACAGCTTTGCCCCTTGCAGTGAAGCGGGTACTTTCGGTCGCCCCATGACCACTTGCTCAAGAACTCTGGGAGCATCACCCATAGCATTGACAATGCCATCCCACAGGGTGGAGCCACTGATGGGCTTGACCAACACACCATCAAGCTGCACATCCATCGCCTCCTGCCGCAGTTGCTCCCGGTCATAGGCAGTCACCATCAGTATCGCCGGTATTTTTGGCAGCTTTTCATCATGCTTGATTATTCGCGCCGCTTCAACACCGCTCATCCCCGGCATTTTCCAGTCCATCAGCACCAGGTCAAAAGGCTCTGTAGAGGCGTGCAGGATAGCTATCGCTCTCTCTCCCGAATCTGCCTCGCTCACCTCATAGTCAAAACGTTGCAAATAGTCTCTGAGAATTTCCCGTGCACCGGGGTTGTCATCAACCAGCAGCACCTTCAGATCGCCTATTGCATGCTCTTTGATACGGTGTTCTTCAGGCAAAGTTTCGGCCACTGAAAAGTGTGCGGTAAACCAAAAAGTTGAACCTTCACCATAGGCTGATGCGACCCCTATCTCCCCATCCATCATCTTGACTAACCGTTGACAGATAACGAGCCCCAAACCACTACCGCCAAAGCGGCGGGTAGTGGAAGTATCCGCCTGTGAAAAGGGTTGGAACAGTTGGCTTTTCTGTTTCACACTCAAACCGATGCCGGTATCAACCACCGCAAAATGGAGGGTTACTTTGTCATCATCGCTTGGCTTCTGCCTGACCCTGAGAATGATCGATCCATGGGCGGTAAACTTGGTTGCATTGTTTAATAAATTGAGAAGCACCTGCCCCAGACGCAGTGAGTCTCCCTGTAGTGATACCGGCAGATCAGCGGCAAAATCGTAGAGTAGTTCAACCCCTTTCTCTGCCGCCTTCGTACCCACAATAGTAGCCAGTTTATCCAAAACATCGCTATAGAGATTGAATGAGGCGGACTCTAAATTGAGTTTCCCAGCCTCCACCTTTGAGAAGTCGAGGATGTCATTGATGATACCAAGCAGTGAGTGGGATGAGTGGTTGATCTTCTCTTGATAGTCTCGTAACCGTGGCTCTAAAGGCAGCTGCATAGTCAGATCAGAGAAGCCGATAATGGCATTCAACGGGGTACGGATTTCATGGCTCATATTGGCCAGAAACTGACTCTTCGCCCGTGTCGCCTCCTCCGCCGTCTCCTTCGCCTCCAGCAGTGCGGCCGTGCGTTGGCTCACCGTCTCTTCCAGGTGTCTATTCAGCTGATCCAGTGCACTGTTTTGCTCCTCCAGAGCGAGACGATCATGGTCGATGCGATCAAGTGCGTCATTAAGAGCATGCTGTAGCTGAAGCAGCTCCCGGCCACGCAACCCTTTATCCAGTATATGGGGTAGTACATCATCACTAAAGTCGATCCGCCTGATCTGCTTCAGTAGCCCTTGCAGCGGTCTCTTCAAGGTGTATTTGAAGGCAAAAACAAACAAAAGTGCAACCACAGTGGCCTGCAGCAGCGCCAGCCCAATAATGACCACCAGCTGCTCCTTTAAAACATCCAGTAGTTGTTGCCGACCGGCAAACACCTCGACCTCGCCCAGTAGCTGTTTACCATCCAGCGGGTGATAGAGCGGAAACTGGTACTTAATGAGCTGGTCACCCCGTCCCCCCATATCCAACAGGCTGCTGCTATCGATGGATACTGTCTGTTCTGCCCCAACGGGCACACGTCCCTTCTCGATTAACCGTTTTGATAGTGCGTCGGAAATGCGGACACCCCTAAACCCAGGTAGGCCAAGAAGACTATCCACTTCAAGTTCGAGCTGCTCTATGTCATACGCCCAAACAGCGGTGGCAAGACTGGGACCCAGCAGAATCTCTACCCGTGCCAGTTGGCCGAGCAGACCCTCCCGCTGACTCTGATACTGCGTTTGAAGTTGTACAGTGGTTGAGATAGCAGCCACCAGCAGGTAGATACCCAGCACCCATGAGAGTAAGCGCCAAACCAGTGATGGTTCACTACGGAGGGTTGGTGATTTAACTTGCTGCGGGGCAGAACTTTGCATCACTTCGATAAATCCGGGCGGTCTATTAAGACCATTGATTGCAGCTGCTCACGGCACGCCTTTAACTCCAGATGAGTGGCCACTCGTGCGTGAACGATCGCGGGGGAGTATGGCTTGGTAATAAAATCGGCGGCACCCAGCTCAAGCCCCCTTCTCTCGTCTGCCTCTTCGTTCAAGGCGGTGACAAATATGATCGGGATATTGCAGGTTTCTGCTGTTGACTTGAGTTTTCTGCAAACCTCATAACCATCCATCTCCGGCATCATGATATCCAGTAGAATAAGGTCGGGTGGTGTCTCAGACAGAGCAATAGCCAGAGCACGGAGGCCATTCACCGCCGCCTTGATTTGATATTTATCTTGCAGCAGCGCATTGAGAATATCGATATTCTCCGGTGCATCATCCACCACCAGAATACTTCTTTTCCCTAGATCAGCCATTGGATGCTTCCTGTTCAATACCCAGCTCAACCAACATTTTATTCAAACTCTCTAACGCCTCTCCAAAATCGTAACTCTCCAGCTGTGACTCTAGCAGTGTAAATAGTGCGGGTCGATCTCCACCGGCAAGCAACCCCCGCAGTGAACTGAGTGTACCAATAGCCGCTGCATCACTCTCTTCCAGCTGTCGTGCCAACTTAATCAGCGTCGGCAGCAGGGAGTCACTATCACAACACTCTCCATCCGGCACTGCTTTTCCCTCATCGTCACTGTCTGGCAGCCCGGCGATCCCGACCATCACCTCACGCAGTGCCTCCGCCAACTCAGCACACTGTTGCTGAGCCCCAGAGATATCCTCCCGCCGGAGCAGAGCCTCCAATTCACCGGCTGCTACAGAGAGACGCCTTGCTCCCAGGTTGCCCGACACCCCCTTGAGAGAGTGGCTGAGCCGTGTCGCCGTATCAATATCTGCCTCGTCCAGAAGGCGACATATCTCCTCAGCTATAGTGCCGTGGCGAGCAACAAAATTTCTTATTAGCCGGGTGTAGAGTCTGAGATTACCCAGGACACGGTGGCTTGCATCTATCTTATCTATCCCTGCCAGCTCTGGAAACTCGCTCTCCTTAATCGTTACACGGGTGGTGACCGATGGTACTTTTTTCACGGCAGCATCTACCGGCACCACCCAGCGGGTCAGCGTCTCATAGAGTGTGCTCGGATCTACCGGTTTGGCCACGTAGTCATCCATCCCTGCCGCTAGGCACTGCTCCCTGTCACCGACCATTGCATTGGCAGTCATTGCAATGATCGGCAGCGCTTCTAACTCGGGTATTTTACGAATAGTCTCTGCCGCCTCCAGCCCATCCATCACCGGCATCTGAACATCCATCAGTACCAGATCGAACGTCTGTGATCTCACCCGCTCCACAGCGTCCCTACCATTGCCGGCAGTCTCAACCTCCATCCCTGCCAGCACCAGCAACTCTCTGGCCACCTCAAGATTAATCTCATTATCCTCGACCAGTAAAACTCTCAAACCAGCCAGCATACTCTGTGGCTCTATTTTTCCTGGTGGAAGCTCAACCAAGCTCTTATAACCCAACGTAGAGAGCGCCATATCATAAAGAGCTTGGCGGCTGACTGGCTTGAGCAGTATTGCGCTAAGACCGAGCTTACTCGCCTGAGCAACGATCTCTTCACGTCCGTAGGCGGTAACCAGAACAATCGCAGGCGGCTTACTGATCTGCTTATCAGCAAGTATGCGCCGGGAGGTTTCAATGCCATCTATTCCCGGCAGACGCCAGTCCATAAATATCAGATCAAAACCATCCTGCTTGACCACCTCATCCAGAGCCTCTTCACCGGTAGAGGCGAGAGAGACGGTGATCTTCATCTGCACCAATAGAGAACTCAGGCTCTCCCTGGCAGCCGCATTGTCATCTACCACCAGCGCACTCAAACCAGGGAGCAGCTCCTCTCCACCCTCAAAACGGATCGCCACACTGGTATGCTCTTCAAACGGGAGAGTAAAGGTGAATGTGCTGCCCTTGCCGGGTGTGCTTTGCAGTGCAATTTTGCCCCCCATACTCGTCACCAGCCGTTTGCAGATAGCAAGACCCAGGCCGGTGCCGCCGTGACGGCGAGATAATGAACCGTCAACCTGACTGAAGGGGCGAAACAGGTTTAACTGCTCCTCACTTGAGATACCTGTGCCGGTATCGGCAACGGCAAAACATAGCGTGGTTTCGTTACCCGATACTCCATCCACAGAGACACTCAGCAGGATCTCACCCTCACTGGTAAATTTTATGGCGTTGCTACAAAGATTGAGGAGTACCTGCCCCAGCCGTAACGGATCACCCACCAGTGAATTGGGAACATCGGGGTCTACTCTGAACTGCACCATCAACCCTTTGTCTGCCGCTTTATGTTCAGTCAGGGTAGAGAGATTACTGAGCACATCACTGAGATAAAAGTCATTCTGCTCCACTACCAATCTACCCGCCTCAATGCGGGAGAAATCAAGAATATCGTTGAGAATGCGCAGTAGCGATTCAGAAGCTCCGCTGATTTTATTTAGATAGTCGCGCTGCTTTGCGGTCAGCTCAGTCTGTAGTACCAGATGCGACATTCCGATGATGGCGTTCATCGGCGTACGTACCTCATGGCTCATATTGGCAAGAAAATCACTCTTCGCCTTGTTGGCGGCATTGGCTGCATTTCGTGCTGTTCGCAAGGTCTCTTCGATCTGCTTACGCTCAGTAATATCATGGGCAATACCTTCCACTGCCACCACTTTTCCAGCAGAGTCCTTGACGGGCACTTCAGATACATCAAGCCAACGAATCGAGTGATCCTTGTGATAGAGCTGCAATTCGTAGGCGGGCTGACGAACGCCATGCAGAGAGAGCGCAGTGTGTTTATTGGCCGCTTCGTTAACAGCGTGGTCGGTCATTGATGAGGCGTAGTGAGTCCTGAACTCATCAGGGGAGTAGCCAAGCACATTACTTATCGAAGGGCTAACATAGAAAAACATACCGTCGCTATCATGTGCATAAAAAAAGTGGTCACTGGCGAGCCCTTCAACCATCGAGCGGTACTTCTCCTCGCTGCGCCGTACATCAAGTTCGGCACTCTCTCTTGCTGCAATCTCCTCATTGGCAGTCACCACTGCCGCTTCCAGATCGACAGTGCGTTCTTTGACCCGCGCCTCCAGCTCCTCCTTCGCCCTGCGCAGAGCAACCTCAGTGCTTGCCTGGGCGGTGTACAGCTCCGCATTGGCCTCAATATAGCGGTTGGCAACAGTAACCAGTCGCCCCAGCTCATCCTGATGGTGTCCGCCCGGGAGTGTCAACTGACTCCCCATGGTGCGACCCGGTTCAATACGGTTAAAACTGCGGGTGATCCGCACCAGGGGGAGCCCCACCAGCAGGTAGAAGAGCAGAGAGAGCACCAAGGCGAAGAGCAGGCTCTGAAAGACACTACCCAGAAGAAGCTGGTGGGCACGATTTTCAAATGGCGCCAAAGCCTGAATACGATCAACACTCATCACCAACTGCCCAAACACCCGCTTACGGTCACCCGGATCATAGAGGGGCGATATGTGGTCATGTGAAGCGCGCTCAATCAACACTGAGAGCCAAGAGGGCGGATGGCTCTGGGCCGGTTGACTACCAGACCCAAGCAGGTTTCCCCACTCATCGAAGAGCTCTACTTTGGAGATAAACTCATAGTTGAGCAGTCCGGCAACCAACTCATCTGCACTGATCTCATTCAGGGTAAAGACACTCTGGGAAGCCGATCCCTGAGCCACATTAAGAATACGCTCTATATCACTCTCCAACTGCAGCTCTGCAGCATCAAAGTCACTTTTAAGCTGTAGCAGCCCGACAACCACACCCAGCAGCAGCGCCGTTGCAAAAGCCAATAGCGCCAACTTGAAGGCAATGCGTTGATAGAGTGGGATAGTCGTGTTCAATCAAATCTCCTTTTGTAAGGCTCCTTACTTATACTGCTCAACTATTCTGGCAAATGTGCCATCCACTTTGAGATCCTCCATTGTGTGCTCTATCTCCTGCTGTAAGTCGACTGAAAGTGACTTATTCGATAACGTGATATATGAGATATTCCCCTTGGCTTTGTAAGGAGCCTTTTTCAGCTTAATACGCATTTTCTTGAGCAGGTAGTCGCCCTCCTGCTCCGGCATAATCACTACGCACACAGGGCAGTTGGCCACCTTGCGAATCGCATACTCATATTTTGCTGTTGGCTGTTTATACAGTGCCTTGTCATTATCAAAACGGTCAAAATAGACCTTACCCTGATGCACCAGCACCCTGAGCCCCTCAAGATCTTCATAACGCCTGATATCTGCCGCCACCGGATGGACATAGAACGCTTTATCCTCACTTGGGAACACCGCATCGGTATAAACCATATAGGCTTCACGCTCAGCATTGCGATTGGGGCCAAGCATGATATCGGCATCACCATAGCGCATCATATAGAGCGCTCTTTTGAAGGGAACACTCTTATAGCGCACCTGGATTTCCATGCGACGAGCAATCTCACTCATCGTATCGAAATAGATGCCTGAGTAGTGGTCACCCTCTATGATGCGGTATGGCGGAGCATGATTGCCCACGACAGTGAGCACTACCCCTTCGTCAGCCTGAGCCAACCCGACAGCTGACAGCGGCATTACGATAAGGAAAAAGATGAGTCTGGAGATTAGCCTGTTAATCATGATCAACGTTCCCGGTGGCCTATAGCGCGCATTGTCAAAACCACAGACTGCACTAAAAGTGTGGACTTAGTAAACCCCTGAGGCAACTATTCAACCGCTGCTTGGGATCAAAACATGGTCCGACCAGCCTGTAGGTCGGGAGCTGAAGGGTTTCCGACAGAGCCAACATACTAATTCAAAGCTTGCCTGGAAGACCGTCTGGCAGTATCACTGTTCCTAGTTCACCATTGATAATTTCAAGGGCATCCTGCAGTCGGCCGATAGCGGCAGGGCGGCCACTATGCTCAACAAAATTGCAGGCCGCATCCACTTTTGGCCCCATCGATCCAGGGGCAAAAAGGTAGCGTCCAAGGACCCGTGGGCTGGTTGATCTGAAGGGCCTTGCCGTCACTTTTTTCCACCCCGCATAGACCGCATCCACATCGGTCAAGAGCAGCAGCATATCGGCCTTTAACTCGGTTGCCAGCATGGCGGTGGAGTAGTCTTTATCGATCACCGCCTCCACCCCCATTAATCCGCCTCCTGCGGTAACGACCACAGGGATACCGCCCCCACCGGTACAGATAACCAGGGCACCCGCCTCCGCCAACATACTGATGGTCGACAGCTCAATAATCCGCTGTGGTCGCGGAGAGGGCACCGTGCGACGAAAACGTTTACCGTCACACGCCATGGTCCAGCCATACTTCTGCTTCACCGCGTCCGCTTCACGCTGATCATAGACAGGCCCTATAAATTTTTCTGGCCGCTCAAATGCCGGATCAGCGGGATCCACCTCTACCTGGGTCAACAGGGTCGCCAGCTCCTTTTCAGGCAGTCGATTACCCAGCTCCTGCTCCAATAGATAGCCGAGCATCCCTTCGGTCTCTGCATTCAACAAGTCCAGGGGATAGGGTCTTACCCCCTTGTAAGCTGCAGACTGCAGCGCCAGCAGGCCGACCTGAGGTCCGTTGCCATGGGTCAGTATCACCGTATGTTCACGCGCCACCCGAGCCACCGCCTCGGCTGCGACTTCAATATTTCTATGCTGTAAATTGGCCTCCATCGGCTGCCCACGGCGCAGGAGTGCATTGCCTCCGAGACCGATAACCACCTTCATCAGACGACCTGCTTAACTTGGTTCAGGAACTCTGCCACTAACCCCTCAAGCCCTGGCACTTCAAGCTCTTTATAGGCATACCGGGCATGGATCAGCGGCTTTGTAATATCGATAAGTGCAGCCAAATCACAGGGGGTCGCCGCCACCACCAGATCTGCATCTGAGGCGTTGATAGAGGTCTCTAGATCCTTCAGTTGGGCCGCGCTGTAGCCCAAAGCAGGCAACACCTGACCAATATGGGGGTATTTTTCAAACACCGCCCTAATCGACGGCACCGCAGCAATACGCGGATCAACAATTGCTGCCGCACCGGCCCCAGTGGCGGCAACATAACCCGCACCGTAAGCCATACCGCCGTGGGTAATGGAGGGGCCATCCTCAACTACCAGCACCCTTTTCCCCTTCACCACCGCCGCATCATCGAGTGTCACCTCTGATGCTGCCCGTACAATCGGCACACCAGGAATCACCTGCCTGACCCGCTCTACAACTGCCTGCACATCCGCTGCCGCAGCCGCGTTCACTTTGTTAATCACCACCACATCGGCCATCCGTAGCACCACCTCACCGGGGTAGTGGCTGGTCTCATGCCCAGGCCGCAAGGGGTCAACCAGCACAATATGCAGATCCGGGCGAACAAAGGGGAAGTCGTTGTTGCCACCGTCCCAGATGATCAGATCGACCTCCTGTTCCGCCATGCTCAGCACCTCACCATAATCGACGCCGGCAAACACCAGAACGCCTGCCTTGATATGGGGTTCGTACTCCTCCCGCTCTTCGATGGTGCAGTTGGCCGCCAGCAGATCATCATGATTGCTGAATCGTTGCGCTGTCTGGGCAGCAAGATCGCCATAGGGCATGGGGTGGCGCATCACCCCGACACGCACTCCCTGAGACCTGAGATAGCGGGAGAGCCAGAGACTGGTAGGGGATTTACCGCAACCGGTACGCACCGCAGAGACGGCAATCACCGGCACCTTTGATTGAAGCAGCGTGCGCTCAGGGCCAAGCATGATAAAATCAGACCCCGCCGCAAGCACTTGCGAGGCGATATGCATCACCACCTCCTGGCTCACATCGCTATAGGCAAAGACCACCTGATCGACACCTTGACCGGTGATAATCTGTACCAGCTGGGCCTGCTCCAGAATCGGTATCCCTTCAGGGTAGAGGGCACCGGCAAGCGCCGCCGGGTAGCATCTGCCAGCGATGTCGGGAATCTGGGTGGCGGTAAAGGCCACTACCTGATAATCGGGATTGTCCCGAAAGACACGGTTGAAATTATGAAAATCTCTACCGGCCGCGCCCATGATGACAATCCGCCGTTTACCTGTACTAGTCATCGTCGCTCTCCTTCTTAATTTTATGACCGTGTTTCACTGCTGTCCCGTTAACACCCTCTCCCCTTTGGGGAGAGGGTTGGGGTGAGGGGGGCAATAGATAAGTCGTTGATTTAATTCACCCTCACCCTAGCCCTCTCCCTCATAGGGAGAGGGAATGTTCTATTGCAGTATGTCATGTTGCTGTTGATATATGCGCCCTAAAAAACACCTCCACACAAGGAGTTACTGAAAAATACTACACAGTTAACGGGACAGCAGTGACCGTGTTTCCACAATAAAGTATCCAATCCAAGGTTATACTTGTATAAGTCTACGGCAAGGGTGGCAGAAAAAACTCATACTCCGGACAAAAATTCACCCACCGCTTGTTGCATGCTGATTTCACCGTCGAGAACAGCTTGTCTGTAACGTCTGTTCCAGAAGGGCATAAGAAGGTCTGCTCTTCGCCACTCTTCAAAGATGACCTGGGCCAAAGGACCCGCCTCATCAAGAAACCCCGATGTTTTGCAGTCTCGCGCCATGCGATCACGGTCATAGGAGAGGCGGATAATTTTTTCGCGCCATGATCCATTGCGGAACTCCAGCCGGGCATAACTGGCGCGTGGATCACCATCGAATGGTGATCCTACAGAGCCAATATTGAGTATCCGGGTGCCTCTGAATAGACGCTCATGCACCTTATGGGTATGGGCGGTGATAAAGAGGTCGATCTGCTCCGGCAGTTTCTGCTCTAAGCCATCATCAGGAACGCTCTCTGAGATACCATCCCTGTTTCCCTTGAGGGTGCCGTGGGTGACATGTACCCACTGATTATCGCCTTCTGCATGAAAGTTGAGATGATCAGCCCAGCTGGCAAATTGCTGAACATGGTCCCCCAGTTGCCTTGTGGTCCAATCGGCAAACTGCCGCAGCGCTCCCTCACACTTATTTGCCGGTGGATTATTCGCGCAGTGGAGAACAAAATCCTCATGATTGCCGCGTAGGGAGATACAGCTATATTGTTGCCGAAGCTGCTGAAACATCTCCATGCACTGCAGACTGTTTGGGCCACGATTGACCAGGTCACCGTTTAACACCACCAGCTCAGGGTTCCAGGCATGGATATGCTCCAATACCACCTCCATTGCCGGTTGGTTGCCCTGGACATCTGAAAAGATCGCGACCTTCACGATAAAAGAGCGTCAGATTTCACGAGTCTTGGGAGATTTACTGCTCTCTGTAGAGTGCTTATAGAGCTCCTTTGCCTTCTCTTTGGCGGCATCATAATACTCTGTGGATCTCTCCTTGGTGCCCTCCCAGAGCTCTTTCGATTTCTCTACCGTTACCTCACCCAGCTCACTGCCCTTATCCTTGGCAACCTCAAAAAGTTCTTTGGATTTCTCTGTCGCTTGCGCTCCATACTCCTTGCTCTTCTCCAGTGCCTCACTGGAGAGGTCTTTGGTCTTATCCCATGCGTTATCACCGAGGGATTTAGCTTGCTCTGTCAAGCTGGGCTCTGTGCTTCTCTCCTCAACGGGAGCCTGGGTTGGAGGGACAGGGGCTATTTTGCTTATTGCCGGCTTGGGCGGCTCTTGGGGTACCGCCTTTGATTTATCTTCACAGCCCACTAGAGCTAAAGTTAAAGTGCAAGCGATAATAACAGTGGTCGTTTTAATCATAATCAATCCTGATGGGGTATTTAGGAGTCTGTCCGGGAATAGAGAGCCTACTCGGCAGGGCTCAGAGTCGATTGCCCACATGGATGCGGGCAATCGACTCTGAGCCCGAGCACCAACTGAATAGTTACATGGCGTTTTATCTACATCGTTCAACGCCGCGCTCTATTCGAGTCGCTTATAATAGTGCTAATCGCT
>JBEVXV010000944.1:0-4514 GCA_040505915.1 Sedimenticola sp.
ACAAACCACGACCGGATGAAACCATGCAGAGATGCTACCCTGCCGGCTTGGATTATCAGGGCGCAGCGTGAACTGGCAAACTCAGACACAAATGAGGAGCCTCAAGGGGGCGAAGAGTTGTACTGCCTGTGCCGAGGGCCCCATAGGGGCCAGTTCATGATTCAGTGCGACACCTGTGAGGAATGGTTTCACGGGGCCTGTGTGAATGTTGATGAAGAAGAGGCTAAGGACATCGATCAGTACGTGTGTCCGCGTTGCGACGTAGGCGCTCAGTCTCCGTAGACTGAGGGCTCATATATTTTAACTGATCAGTATGTGTGTCCGAATTTGCGACGTAGGCGCTCAGTCTCCGTAGACTGAGGGCTCATATTTTAACCTAATAAGCCGCGTATCAGGGGTGTGAGGCAGGCACTGTGGCTTGAGGGTCAAATAGTAAATATTGCCTCTCTTTCCAGATGCCACGTATGCCGACACATGATCAACGAGGAGAGGGAGGTTCTGGATCAGAGTCTCCCGGGTCAAGAAGTCCTGAACGTGCTGGCTCGGAGTCATCCGAGGCAGGGAGTCCCAAACGCGATTGGTTGGGTACAGAGAAGGGAGGGAAACACACCACCTATATAAAAGCGGTAGAATCGGCGACGGCCAAGGGAGATTTATGGCCAGATGCCAAAGACTTGGCCAATGGCCTCCACATGAAGTTATCGTCATCTGATAACGACAAAATACAACGCCTGCTGATAGGTCAGTACAAGATCGCTAAGTCAAAGGGGTACAGGAAACGAGCATGGATGAAGGAGCTTAGGTTTCATGTAAGAATCAACCAGAGTGACGAGTGGATTCAGCAGAACCTCGGTGGGCGACCCAGGAAGGAAAGAAAGCCGGATACGGCAGTAGCTACCACCACCAGCCGCCTGTCCAGGGAGGTGAAGAGAGAACCGGAAGACCTACCGGGGGAGTCTATACCGGACTGGTTAGAGTTCCCGCTGCTGGGTCCACCACTCAGAGGGGAACCCACACCAGTGGGTGGAGAGGAAAGTGCAGGACTGGAATCGGAAAGGCATCAGCTAGAGCTGATGGAGGTCGACAGTGTACCCAGTCAGGCCGAAGCTGGTGATTCAGGTGTAGTGATCGCTGGAGGGGAGCTCGGACGAAGCGACGAGGTTCACGTGATCACGATATCGGATGAGGAGGACAACCAGAGTCGGTTACCAGATCGGGATCTGCGGAACCGCATTAACCGATCTAGGAGGACACAGGAAGCCCACCCATCAGCCAGTAAAAGGGTAAGGAGATCCAGATCGCCCGTGGTGAGACGCCCACAACCAACCCGGGTATTTACAAACAGGTCTCATGCTGCCAAGGATACGGACAAGCCGGAGCCAATTGAA
Organism: Sedimenticola sp.; assembly: GCA_040505915.1. Lineage (GTDB taxonomy): Bacteria > Pseudomonadota > Gammaproteobacteria > Chromatiales > Chromatiaceae > Vondammii. The sequence goes on from JBEVXV010000944.1 coordinate 1,389, forward strand.
GGGAAACGTCCACATTCTGGCACTAAGCTGAAGGTGTGCCCTATTCCTGGATGTCCAGCTCGCCCAAGGAATGCTCGGCGCCATGTCATGGAACGGCATATCCCAAGCCGTTTCTGGATTGGCAACCTGATGGATGTAGATCAACACCCCGCCAGGATGGTGACCCTCCATTGGATACGCCAGAGGATACTGGGGCCGAACTCTACGCTGCAGCAGCTTGTGGAGTGGGTGAATAGACAGGGAAACATGCCCTTTGATGTGTTCGTCCCTAACACGGACTATGAGTGGCTGTCGGCAACATGTCGGATGGAAAGATGGGGAGTGCCTGGACGTTTTCTCCTATGTCCCATCAATAGCGCGGCTTTGCTTTGCCACTGGAGGGCATTTTGCATCTGCCTGGCGCAGCTCACTGTAGAGGACCGGAGCCACGTCTACCATTTGGATGACCAAATTCCCCGACCGGTAGATGTTGAAGAAGCCGTTGCTAAACCCTTAGCACTAACTGTTGTTGACAGCGTTGGAGATATCGACGACGAAGTTGACTGTCTGGACCTGGAAGTTGTGGACAGCGTCGGGTTTGAAGCGGTCGACATAAGTCCTGACACACAAGTCATTGCCGGGCCCAGCGTGCAGAGGACACATGAGGCGATAGACAGTCACTTTCATTTAGACAGATCAGCAAGGATGTTGGGTCGTCGAAATAAGATATCGACCGTACAGGACCTGATTGATGCTGATGTGGGAGTCAAGCCCGAGCTGCCGGTCACCGTGGTAGGCGGGGTGGTGGTCTATTGCGACCCAGAGGCATACCCGCGGCAGTTATCGCAACCACTAGGGTTTGGCATCGCTATCGGTGTCCATCCAAGGAAGGCAGCCCTCTTCACCGATCTGAAGTTCAGCGAGCTACGTGATCTTCTTAGGAGGACTGAAGTTGTTGCGCTCGGCGAAGTGGGTCTAGACCACACGGAGCCAGAGAGCACGTGGAAGCTTCAAGAGGAGACACTGGTGAGGGTGTGCAGTTTGACCATGCCAGTGCGACCACTCGTGCTGCACCTCCGGGACGGAAACGACAAGCATTCAGGAGAGTTGGGCGCCCGGTGTTTACAGATTCTGAAGGAGAATGTTGCACCAACACAACGGGTACATCTCCACTGCTTCGGAGGGACCGTCGAGCAGGTGGTCAGTTGGGCAGGGGCATTCCCACACTGCTACTTTGGGTTCGCGGGGAATGTCCAACAGTTCGACACGTTCCAGGAGGCGGCCCTGAGAAGAGTTCCCGGCGACCGACTGCTGCTGGAAACAGATGCGCCGTATCTTAAAACCGACAGGCGGTTGGTCATTTCCACCCCAGCATTCGTTGGAGATGTAGCCAACCTTGTGGCCCGTGTCCGGCAGTCGGGAGTGGCGGATATCCTGGAACAGACAGCCACCAATGCTAGACGGCTGTACAAGTTGTAGTCCGGCTCGGTATTCTGACCGAGGCTGCTCGCTGTAACCGTGTGAGATGGCTCGGCATTACTGCCGAGGCAAATGGAGCAGGTTACAATTACCATGAGAAAGTCGGGCGATCGTTGCAGATCGCTGAACACCATTGCCAGACAATACTGCCGGGAAAAGTGATTGATGGTGATCATCCGCGTTAAAAACTGTGCGAAGTTGAAATGGGGCTCGGTATTCAGAAAACCATGCCGAGGCCACTATGTTTACATTCAACCACATCAACGTGTACAGCAATCATTGCAGAGGGCCTATGTAAAGGCTCCACTACATAGCTCGGCTATGGCCGAGGTAGGGTTACATCCCACAGATAGGAGGGACTTTTTAGGGAAGAGAATAGTGTGGTGTGTGCGCGGACGAATCGGGAGAGGGACGAAGTGTCACGCTGAGTGCCGCGCATGTGCGAGAACGACTTCCGCGAGCACGCTACATCCTGTTGTGTTCCCGCCATCTATCAAGCCAAGAGTACATTGTAAGTCACAAAGTAATTGTGGTATTGCCCTGTATCTACGTAGACTGCTCCTTGTAGGATCATTCGTCATCGTGGTATTCGTGTATAGGAACACGACGAACACGATATTGGCGCTGCGAGTCAAGCGAACCAGTATTTGTTGGATGCAAAAGTGTTTGATTTTTTATGGAATTTTTACCCCACCGATGAAGCAGCGACCTTCTCTTCCCTAACGGAAAACGGGAATAGAAAAATACCAAAACCCATTTCCATTGGTTTGAGCTGTCACACCAAGGAACTGCTGTGTTGAGTTATTTTTTGGGTTGTTTTTTCTGCTTCGTTTTGGGTGAGATTTTCTGTGAAAAATCTGAGTCTGAGATTTTGTGAAGAGATTTATTTTCACACCGGAATATTCCATTGAATGGAATCAACCAGTTCACTGGTGTTTTCACACAGTGTTAGCCAGATCCATATTGTTAATACGAGGATTATCTCCCAAAGGTAAACAATTGAACGGCTCATGCCAGTTCATTGAAAGTTATTTCTTGTTATTAAAATTTGGTGTGCAAATTGTTGACTTGTTTCTTTCAAATAAATTTGCATACAAATCCTACACGGAAACAATTGAACGGCGAAAGTCTGGAGGACTATCTCCCAAATGTAAACAACAGAACGGCTCATGCCAGTTCATTGAAAGTTATTTCTTGTTATTAAAATTTGGTGTGCAAATTGTTGACTTGTTTCTTTCAAATAAATTTGCATACAAATCCTACACGGAAACAATTGAACGGCGAAAGTCTGTTCAATCCGGAAATAGAGAATTTTGCAAATTAGCTAATTTACGTACATTTGTAATAAATTTAAAATTATAATCCCTATTTAAGCTTGTTTTTCGTGTGGTACCCATTGAAAATAAAACTAGCCAAACGAACGGCAATTGCCAGTTTGTGGATTGGTAAAGTTGACTGTCGCGTTGACTTGTGTTTGTTTATTTTCCCAATAGTGTACAACGAATAGCCAGTTGGTGTACAAGGTAGAGTTTTTATTTATTGTGGTCAAATAAACTAATTAACATCAAGTTTATTGGTCCATAATACATGAACGGCTGATAGCCAGTTGGTGTACGGAGTATAGCTATAAAAAAAAAAAAAAAAAAAAAAAAAAAAATTAATTAACAA
>JBEVXV010000945.1:0-8860 GCA_040505915.1 Sedimenticola sp.
GGAAAGCATACCTTAAAATGCAGCTATAAAAAACGCTAAAAGGTGAGACCTGGTACTTAGGTCGTGTTTAAATAGAACCTGTTCGTTGACAGGGGGTGAGCCGTATGAAAAAAATGAAAAATGAGAAAGAGCTTCTCAAGGAAGCGTTGCGCGTTGGTATGATCTATGCGGAAAAACGGGGTGCGGCTGAGTTTGAGGCGACAGATTCACATCATCTTAAGGTCGAGTTTGTCTACAAGCTGTTGGTGCATGATAAGCAGATCCAACCCCTTGCCAAGGATCAGATTGGGGAGCCTGGAATGCGTCACAAACTGGCTATCTGGATCTCCAAGCTGCTACCCGAAGATCACCCTCTGAAGCAGTGACCGGAGGCGGTGGATGCCGATTAACGAACTGATTGAAATCATGTCGCGCTTGCGTGATCCCAAGGAGGGTTGCCCCTGGGATCGGGAGCAGACCTTTGCCACTATTCTCCCCTACACCATCGAAGAGGCCTACGAAGTGGCGGATGCCATTGAGCGGGGTGATATGGGGGAGCTGCGTGACGAGCTGGGCGATCTGCTGTTTCAGGTGGTTTTTTACGCTCAGATGGCTCGAGAGCAGGGGAGCTTTGACTTTAACGATGTAGTCGCTGCCATCAATAGCAAGATGTTGCGGCGTCACCCCCATGTCTTTGCCGATGCCGAGGTGGTCGATGCCGCAGAGCAGAGCCGGGCGTGGGAGCGGCTCAAGGCGGAGGAGCGACGGAAGAGGGCGGTGGAGGGTGAACAGGGTCTGCTCGACGGTGTCGCCCAGGCGTTACCCGCCCTGCTACGGGCGGAGAAGTTGCAAAAACGGGCAGCCAAAGCCGGTTTCGACTGGCCCGATGTGGTGGGTGTCGTTACCAAGGTGAAAGAGGAGTTGGCTGAAGTGACTGAAGAGCTGGCGGATGGCGGTGATCCGGCACGGCTGAGAGAAGAGGTGGGTGATCTGCTGTTCAGTTGTGTCAATCTGGCGCGTCGGCTGGAGGTGGATGCAGAGAGTGCCCTGCGGCGGGCTAATGGAAAGTTCGAGAAGCGTTTCCGCAGTATGGAGCAGATACTGGGCTCTCAGGGGCGTGAATTTGCCGCCATCGAGGTGGATGAGATGGATCGGCTATGGGAACAGGTAAAGTGTGAGGAGAATCCAGGTGGTTAACTTGTATCGTCGTTACGTCCTATCCCTTTTACTCCCGCTGCTGCTGCAGCTCTCCGGTTGTGCCGTCAATCCGGTGACCGGTGACAAAGAGTTGACCCTGATCTCTGAATCACAAGAGTTGGATATCGGTAACAAGCAGTATGGCCCCAGCCGACAGATGCAGGGCGGGGACTACCGACTCGATCCCAAACTGACAAGCTATGTGCAGCAAGTGGGGCAGCGTCTGGTGGCGGTGAGTGATCGAAAATTGCCTTATGAATTTGTGGTGATCAATGATGGCAGCCCCAACGCCTGGGCTTTGCCGGGGGGGAAGATTGCCGTTAATCGTGGTCTGCTGGTGGAGCTGAAAAATGAGGCTGAACTGGCTGCCGTGCTGGGCCATGAGATTGTTCATGCCGCCGCCCGTCACGGAGCACAAAGGATGGAAAAGGGTCTGTTGCTGCAAGGGGCGGTGATGGCCGCAGGTATCGCCACGCAGAACAGTGACTACTCCCAGCTGGCGGTGGGTGCCGCCTCCATCGGTGCCTCCCTCCTCAGTCAGCGTTACTCGCGGGATGCGGAGCTGGAATCGGACTACTACGGCATGGTCTATATGGTGCGAGCCGGTTATGACCCGCGGGCAGCGGTAGGGTTGCAGGAGACGTTTGTCCGTCTCTCAGCGGCGGGCAAGGATAACTGGCTATCAGGGCTCTTCGCCAGCCACCCGCCATCGGCGGAGCGGGTGGCGAAAAACCGGGAGACGGCCAAGCGGCTCGGGAACAGTGGTGGTGAGCTGGGGGAGTCACGCTATCGGCGTATGCTCAGTTATCTTCGCAAAGTAGAACCGGCCTATGCCGCGCACAAGCAAGGGGTTGACGCGCTACAGAAAAAACACCCTGAGCGGGCTCTTGGCTTTGCCAGAAAGGCCATCGATATTGAGCCTGCGGAGGCGCTTTTTCACTCGCTTGAGGGGGATGCACTGGCAGGCAAAAGGCGCACCAGAGAGGCGATGTCGTCCTATAATCGCGCCCTGGCGAGAGACGATACCTTTTTTCGTCACTACCTGAAACGTGGTGAATTGCGGGCGAAGCTGGGTAATCGTGGCGGGGCAAAGAGCGATCTCGAACAGAGCCTGGCACTGTTGCCGACGGCGAATGCCCACTACTCATTGGGACGGCTGGCACTGGATGAGAGTGACAAGCGGGCGGCCATGAGCCACTTCAAGACGGCCTCCAGCTCCAGCTCAACCACAGGAAAAGCGGCGGCCAAGGAGTTTGTACAGCTGGATCTGCCGGAGAATCCTCAACGTTATATCAGGAGCCGTCTGGGAATGGATAAGAGCGGACGCTTGATTGTGCAGCTGGAGAACCCCACCTCAGTGAGTGTGGGCGGGCTGCGCCTACTGCTGGGGCGGAAGGATGCCAGAGGACGACTGCTGCAGCCCGTGCAGTATCGAGTTGATCGCCAATTGGCACCCAAAGATATGATCGGCCTGCGCACCCAGGTAAATATCCAGGATCGCACCGAGCTGAAACAGTGGGGTGTACAGATCATCCGGGCCGAGGTTTTATAGGGGCGGCATCCCTCCGAAAGCAGTGACCAAATAATGGTAGGAGCGGTCTCCTCGCCACGATGGGATTTTGCACAGACGGTGCCACGATCCTCGCGGTGAGGGCACCGCTCCTACGGCTCAATATTTAAGCTTTAGGGTAATTTATTCATGGGATTTATCGACCATATCCGTGCATGCAACCGCCACGAACAGTTAAATTTTAGACCTTTTTGTATTGATGGCACCACTGTGGGGCGGGTACGCCACACCTTTGCCGAGGCGCTGCAACGCTATCCCCAGGTGTTTACGGTCACTGATGAAGGGGTCGATCTGGCGGTAACCTCTCCCGATCTGGCTGAGCGTAGCGTCGCTGTAGCGGAGGTGCTGGTCGCGCTGGTGGCCGAGGGGGTGATAAGTCATCTTCATGGTGAGCAGTATGCGGCGACCACAACCCATCGTGATACGGCCCTGCTGCTGCTTGATCGTGCAGCCGCCCCCTATTTTGGCACCCGTGCTTTTGGTCAGCACATGAATGGATTTGTCCGGGGGGAGGATGGGCTGAAACTGTGGGTGGCCCGTCGCGCCTCAGATCGCATCCACTACCCCGGACATCTCGATAATCTGGTCGCCGGTGGTCTACCTTACGGTGTCAGTCTGGCCGATAACCTGGCCAAAGAGTGCTGGGAAGAGGCGGCGATACCGGCAGCGCTGGCGGCTCAGGCGATATCGGTGGGTGCGGTCAGTTATTATGCGGAGACTGACAAGGGTTTTAAGCCCGACACGCTGTTCTGCTACGATCTGGAACTGCCTGCCGATTTTCAGCCCTACTGTACCGATGGTGAGGTGGAGAGCTTCTCTCTCCAGCCGCTGGAGCAGGTGATGGAGATTGTTCGAGGGAGCTGCGAGTTCAAACTCAACTGTAACCTGGTGATTATCGATTTTCTTATTCGTCACGGTGTTCTTGGGCCAGAAGATGAGGCGTACCTGACGCTGGTTTCCGCTCTACACCCAGCGGAGCCGCCTGCATGATGCGGTCATGCTACACTCTCTGAATTGAAACCAATGGGCCTGAAAGCGGTCTGACCTGTGAATAACCGTTTGAAATTTTACTTATGAATATTAGAAAACTACTGCTGCCAATACTGCTGCTGGGCCTCTTTACTAGCGGTGCCTGGGGTGATGCCAAAGAGGTTCCTGTGGCTGAACTGGAACCGTCTCGCGAACAGCAGCAGTCGGCCCTGCTCATTCTGCGGGTGGTTGACCGTTACCACTACAAAGAGCAACAGCTTGATGATGCCATGTCGAGTGATATTCTCGATCGCTACATGGAGTCTCTTGATCCAAATAAGAGTTTTTTCAGTCTCAAGGATGTTGAGCGCTTTGAAATATATCGTAGCCGTCTCGATGATGCCCTGCGTACGGCACGGTTGGATCCCCCTTTCGATATTTTCAAGGTGTTTCGGCAGCGTGTCGATGAGCGTATCGACCATGCGATGAAGCTACTCAACAAGGAGTTTGATTTTACTGTTGATGAATACTACCGCTTTGATCGCAGTGAAGTGGGGTGGGCCGAAGATGAGAAGGTTCTCAATGGACTCTGGCGTAAGCGGGTGAAGAGCGACATCCTTGGCTTACGTCTGAAGGAGAAACCTAACGACGAAATCAAGGAGACACTGAAAAAACGCTATCTTGGTATTCAGCGGCGCACCCGTCAGCTCTCATCTACCGATATTTTTCAGACCTTTATTAACGCCTATACCCTGAGTCTGGAACCCCATACCGCTTATATGTCTCCCAGGGTATCGGAGAATTTCAATATCAGTATGCGTCTCTCGCTGGAGGGTATAGGCGCTGTGTTGAGCAGTAAGGATGAGTACACTGAGGTACGGCGGACAGTGCTGGGTGGTCCGGCCAGACTGAGCGGCAAAATCAATACCGGTGACCGTATTATTGGTGTTGGCCAAGGTGTTGATGGTGAAGTTGTCGATATCATCGGCTGGCGTCTGCAGGATGTGGTGGATAAGATTCGTGGTCCCAAGGGCACCACGGTAAGGCTGAAAGTGCTACCTGAAAGCGAAGGTACAGATGGAAACTCATCACTGGTAACGTTGGTGCGTAACAAGATCAAGCTTGAAGATCAGGCGGCGAAGAAGCGTATTATCGAAGGGCTCGGCAATATGGGGCCGGTGCGTATCGGCGTGATTGATCTGCCCACCTTCTACCGGGATTTTCAGGGACAGTCCAATGGTGTCAAAGACTCCCGTAGCACCACAGCAGATGTGCGTAAGCTGATAGCTGAGTTGATGGATGAGGGGATCGATGGTTTGGTGATCGATCTACGGGATAATGGTGGTGGTGCCCTGACCGAAGCGGTGGAGCTGACTGGCCTGTTTATCCCATCTGGCCCGGTGGTTCAGGTGAAAAACGCAAGCGGTGAGTTGGATATTGAACGGGATCCCGATCCAAAACTGGTATACGGTGGCCCGCTGGCTGTACTGGTAGACCGTAACAGTGCTTCAGCTTCTGAGATCTTTGCCGGGGCGATTCAGGATTATGAACGCGGTATCATTATTGGTGAGCCTACCTTTGGTAAGGGGACGGTACAGACCCTGGTAGATCTTGGTCGAATGATTCCCCAGAGGAGCGACAAGCTGGGCCTTCTGCGGCTCACCATGGCTCAGTTTTTCCGCATCAACGGTGGCAGTACCCAGTTTCGCGGTGTGGTGCCGGATATTATCTACCCCTCTGCCGACGACTCTGAAGAGCATGGTGAGCGCGGACTGGATAATGCTCTGCCTTGGGCAGAGATCCGACCTGCGTCATTTGAGCATCAAGGGCTGAGCTCTTTGCAGAAGTACCGTGGACAGCACCAGACGCGGATCAAGAGCGACCCCGGTTTTGTCTACTTGACGAGTCAGGCGTCTCTCCTGAAAGAGGTGCGTGAACGGGATACGGTCTCCCTTAAAGAGACCGAGCGGAAAAAGGAGTGGGAGTCTCGTGAGAGTCACCAGAAAGCGCTGAAGAACAGCTTCCGTGAAGCTATCGGCCTGAAAGCCCTCACTGATGAAGAGGAGGAGGCGGAAGATAAAAAGCGTCTAGCCGACGGCGATAAACATGATGACCCGTTCACTAAAATCATGCTCAATGAGGCGGCGCGTATCCTCTCAGACTATATTGTTGACCAGAGTCGCTCGGTGATGGCTCATTAGCCCTATTCATGGCAGTCTCCCGGCCTCCGAAGCGGGGCAGGGTTTTTGAGTGACGCTGTTCATGATAGGCCCCGGGGCATGTTCATCGCGAATAAATTCGCTCCTACGCGATGGGTGTTACTTCTCTTTTGGTAACTATTCAGCGGCTATTTTCACCGGGGGCCGGAGTCGATTGTGCCAAGATGGGTGGAAAATGAACTTTTCACGACGCAATGCTTCCGCTCCCAGCTCACGCTCCTTACCCACATCCATGTGGGCAATCGACTCCGCCCCAAACCCTGCTGAATAGTTACCTTTTTTGTTAAGAGGTGAGTTAACCCTTTGTTTTTGACCCCGACTGAATCCATTTGCGGATGCGGTTGGAGTCGCCGAAGGGGGTGAGCTTGCCGAAAGAGTTGAGCAGCACGATCACCACCGGTTCACCTTTGATCTCAACCTGCATTACCAGACAGCGGCCCGCCTCATTGATATAACCGGTTTTACTCAGGCCGATCTGCCACGCCTTGTTCTTCAACAGTCGGTTGGTATTACCATACTTCAATGGCCCTTTGCGGCGGTAGGGGTGCACCGTCAGGGTGGTGGTGGTGGTGGCATCTTTAATCAGCGGGTAGTGGGAGGCGGCACGTACCAGCTTTGCCAGATCACGGGCGGAGGCGATATTGCCTGCATCGAGTCCGCTGGGGTCGGTGAAACGGCTCTCGCTCATGCCCAGACGACGCGCCTTGCGGTTCATCACCATAACAAAGTCGCGGATGCCGCCGGGAAAGGTGCGGGCGAGCGCCGTAGCTGCCCGGTTCTCCGATGCCATCAGTGCCAGCCGTAGTAACTGCCTGCGGCTGAGCGCGGCCCCCACCTTCAGCCGTGAGCCCGTTAGGCGCAGCAGGTCACGGTCCTGCTTTGTAATGGTGATTTTTTTATCCATGGCAAGCTGTGCATCCAGAATCACTATTGCCGTCATCAGTTTGGTGATAGAGGCGATGGGCATCGCCTTGTCGGCCTTTCTGGCATAGATCTCACGTCCAGAGTGGTCGAGCACCAGAGCGGCTGCCGAGCGCAGCTTGAGCCGCTTTGAGTTGAGTTTTTTCCATGGGTTGTCTGTTTTCAGGCTTGCCAGAAGGAGAGCCTCTTCTGCTGCGGAGGGTTTCTGCACCGGTTCCGCCATGGCCTGAAAGCAGGCTGCGGTAAATAGGATAACTACAAGGAGAATCAATTTCACAGTGGGATATGGCCTGGTAAGTTTGCCGTATCTTTGCCTAATCCTTTGCGAAAAGCAAAATATACCCATGTGCTTTATAGTCTTTCTGTAATGACCTCCTTACTATCCGTTATAATGGATCCGATAAGGGGGACCCCCCTGGTTATTTGGAATCAGTTTTGTATCGATCTATCGAACACCGGCTTCTGCGCCTCTTTGATGAGGCATTGCAGGCTTTGAAAGGGGGCGCTGTCGGGTTGGAGAAAGAGTCTCTTCGCGTATCACCCGACGGCAGTATCGCCCAGACCAAACACCCTAGGGCATTGGGGGCGGCACTTAGCAATAGCTATATCACCACCGACTACTCAGAGGCGCTGGCTGAGCTGATCACCCCCCCTATGGCCAGTGGCAGTGAGGCCTTGGCTTTTCTCGGAGATGTTCAGAAGTTTGTCTATGATCGGCTGGAGGATGAGATTCTCTGGGCGACCAGTATGCCCTGTGTGCTTGCCGGTGGTGACAATATTCCTATTGCCCGCTACGGCACCTCCAACGCAGGCACCATGAAGACCGTCTATCGTCGGGGGCTGGGACACCGGTATGGCCGTACTATGCAGGTGATCGCCGGGGTTCATTTTAACTTCTCACTGGAGGAGAGTTTCTGGCCCCTGTTTCAGGCGTTGGAGGGTGATAAACGGTCGTTGCGCCAGTTTACCGATGATGCCTACCTCGGTATGACACGCAACTTGCAGCGTTTTGGTTGGTTGATCCCCTACCTGTTTGGTGCCTCTCCCGCCGTCTGCAAATCCTTTCTTGGGGGTAAAAGCAGCTCACTCGACTCTTTCGATGAGTATACCTACTACGAGCCCTACGCCACTTCACTGCGCATGGGTGATATCGGTTATACCAACAGCAAGGAGGAGGGGGTTGGTATCAAGGCCGATTACAATAGCCTGGATGCTTATATCGACAGCCTCACCCGCGCTATTGAGACCCCCAGCAGGATCTGGCAGGAGATTGGTGTCAAAGTGGGAGGGCGCTATGAACAACTCAACGCAAATCTGTTGCAGATCGAGAATGAGTACTACAGCACGGTGAGACCCAAGCAGGTACTCGAAGGGTTGGAGAAGCCGACCCTGGGGCTGAAAGCACGGGGAGTACGCTATATCGAGCTGCGTTCACTCGATGTTAACGCCTTCCACCCTTTGGGTATGAGTGAAGAGCAGCTCGCTTTCCTGAAGGTGTTTATGCTCTTCTGCCTGCTACTCGATAGTCCACCGATCGACAGCCGGGAGCGGGTGGAGATCGACCGTAATCTTGTCTCTACGGCACACCGGGGGCGTGATCCGGCACTCACTCTTCAGCGACAGGGCAAGCAGGTTTCATTAGGTGAGTGGGCAACGGAGGTCTGTGCAGCGATGGTACCGATAGGTGAGTTACTGGATGGTGATGATCGACACCGGCCATACGCTCAGGCACTGGCTCAACAGCTGGCCTGTGTTAAGGACCCGGACCTTACTCCATCGGCACGGATGTTGGCAGAGATGCGCAGCCAGGGCGAGAGCTTTTTTCATTTTGCCCAGCGCATGTCACTACAACACCACGACTATTTTCGTAACCTTCAGCTCGCCAGTGAGCGTGAAATATTTTTTCTTGGAGAGGCGGAGGCGTCCCTACTGCAACAGGCCGCTATAGAAGCGGCCGATAAAATCAGCTTTGATCAATTTCTGGTAAATTATTTCGCCCAGTAGA
>JBEVXV010000946.1:0-6488 GCA_040505915.1 Sedimenticola sp.
CGGGGGTATTCTGTAATCCCGCGCTTACTGACAAATCTAGTTTATACAAATTTGTGTATACTTCTTCACCAAAAGTACTGTACAGAATTTTATGAAACTTGGTATTGTATTTAAGCTGGCCATGAACAATGTACAGATCATTATTCAAAACAAATCTGTCAACAATTTGAAGTTTTCCACGTTTTACGTTTTTGTGCATGCTTCTCCTATAAAAGTACTGTCTGGATTTTCATGAAACGTTATAAGGTGTTTGAGCTTATCGTAAAATGTGTGAGATCATGAGTTAAAAAAAATCCATCAAACGATTTGCGAGTCATCCCCATTTTACATTTTTTTGCACAAAATTGTGTACCCTTCTCCAAAAGAATTGAATGGAATTTCATGAGACTTTGTATATGGTGTTGAAGCTAATCACGAACTGTGTACTGATCATGATTAAAAACAAAATATGTCCAAAACTCTATTTGTGTTATCCTCTTCAACAGTGATATATACTCTTTATTTCCTCCTTGCCGGAGATTTAAACATGTGCATATGAACAGTGTGAATGAAATTTACATGTAGGGTGAATTTGAATACAAACATGCATGCATGTCTATGTTACACATAAGGTAGTGAATACATGTATATACAAGCATAGATTTAACGTCTTATGTGGAGCACTTTTACCTGTGGAATATCCGTGAGAATCTGCTAGCATAAGGTCTCTCAAAAACATATTCATATTGTCACTATGGTATACCTGTTTAGGATGTACCCTATCACTTTCATCTGAGTTTATTGTCTGTGGTAAAGTGTTATTACCTTGCGTACGAAGGTAAATGTGGCCTGTAGATAGGATTTACACAGATCGGCGTCCAGTCTATCAAGGAATGTTTTTGAGCCAAGTAGGCCATACATGCACACTTCGACGTGTCTATCTAGTAAGTCACTGTATGCATCTGTACTCAAGATCCTATGCAACCCAGCGAATGTTGAAGAACGCAGTTGGTCGTAAAATTGACAACGGCATATCAAATGCATGTAAATGTCATTACACAATGTATCACACTTACTACATTTGATCTGCATGTTGTTTGGGACTGCAGTCCATACTTTAGCAACTACTAGAGCAGACTGCAAGTTTTCTTTGGAATCAATCATCTTCCAGACACTCGCCGGGTGCAGGGTTGTTGTGTGCAGGTGTCTGAACAGCTCAAATTCATGGTCACTGCCTATATGCTCCAACCATATGGAATTGTGATACGCGCTGACGTTGGCATGTACCATGTTTTTCCACTGTTGCTTCGTGGGAAACGTTGCATGTTGAAGAAAACCTGTCAGAAAATCCATCAGCCTGTATTTAATTAAAAGTTTACAGATATCCGGGATAAACCCTAGCTGACCGGTACACCCTTTCACAAAATATAGGTGTAGCCTGAATGTGAATATTTGTTTACATAGTAGTTCTGTTGGCATTGTGCATAATCGTTGGAGAAAGTGCAATTTACGTTTTGCGATTAGCGCGGCAGCGGGTAGCCATCCTATCATCGACAGCGCCATATCAGTTCGTGTGCGGATGTGAAGATTTTGACAGGATTTTGCTGCCAGGCGTATGATTTTTTCTATCTTGTAAGTATCTGCCGATGTCATGTTGTGCCACAGTTCGCAGCCGTACAGTGTCACAGGGATGCATACTTTAGACATAATTGATGACAAGGTGATTGGGTTTACATTGCCTGATATACTATCTATAGACAGAATAGAAAATATCGACGAACGGCCTTTGTCGCAGCGTTGCGTAATGGCGTCGTTGCATTTTAGTGATTTATTCAACTGTATGCCTACATGTGTTGCACTATCGTGACATGTTATAAATCCATCGCCAAATTTTACAGGTCTTGTGTTGCTATGCATGTTGCGTGTAAAATGAACTAGTTTACATTTATCAGGATTGTAGGAGAATCTCCATTTGATTGAATAGTCATATGCAATTTTCAGCATTGCCTCGATGCCGCTGATATTTGGACACAACAGTGCTATGTCGTCAGCAAGCGTGGGGTTTCCGCATCTGATGTTACCTACTTGTGACCCGAGTTGCGATGACTGAAGATATTCTGACAGGTCTTCAACATACAATAGATACAACCATGTGGACATTACCCCACCCTGTCTGACACCTTGTTTGACAGGAAAAACACTGGATGTCACACCATTAACAGACACTCGGCTTTCTAAGCCTGTATAACACTCTATTAGGAGTCTTAGGATTCTGCCTCGTATGCCAAAGTCCCATAGTTTTGTGAAGAGCCCATAGTGCCACACGTTGTCAAACGCTTTAGACGTGTCCAGGAAAGCTGCAAACGTATCACTGCTGAGCTCTCTGTTGTGCGCTACTGTTTCTTGCAGATTGAAAGAAACAGTAGTAGCACCGAGTAATTTTTGATATGCATTTTGTTGCGGACATGGGAAGCGTTTATCGTTGCATTGGCACCATTGTTGCAGACGATCATAGATTATTTTCTCAAATATCTTGTAAATAACAGATAGCAGCGTGATAGGTCTGTAGCTCTCCGGGACATGTCTCTGTTTCCCCAATTTGTAAATGGGAATGATAATTCCTGTTTTCATTCCTTTAGGTACATATTCCTGCGTGATCATCATGTTGTAGAGTTTTGCTAAATACGACATTAGGACAGAACCTCCGCATTGTATGTGCTCGTTTACTATTTGATCATCACCTGGAGCTTTTCGTTTTGACAATGTGCGTATTATGGCGTATAACTGGTCAGAGCCAACTTCACAGCACAGTGTGTCGTTGACCTCATGATCATCTGAGCGCAGAAACTCAGTGACTTTCTGTTCTACAGTTTCTTTAAACATATTGTCATACGCGTTACTGTTATTTGGTTCGAAAACATTTGAGAAGTAATTGCGAAATATATCTGCAATTTCATCTGGATTTGTTGATGTTCCGTTATCTGTTAGTAAGTGTGTAATTGCGTTGCGCTTTTTTTTTCTTTTAGTATTAACCAGACTCCAGAACAATCGCATATCGCAGTTTGAACTGGCGTCTAGATCAGAGTAAAAATTCGTCTGTATCATTTCGATAGCATGGGCTTGTGCATGCTTGAACTCACGTTTTGCTGCTTTATATGCTATGTATTGCGGGTTATCACGATCCCGAGGTCTGCCTGATAGAATCCATTCCACACGCCTACTTCTTTGAATTGCATGTGATTGTTTGACCTCTGCGGTCCAGTAAGGTTTGGCATGCTCATTATACTTACTGATGGGGAGAGATGAAACAGCGGATGCTCTAACGGAGTCGACGATGTGATGATACAGGCAATCAATTTCGTCAAACGTACAGTTTGTTGTATTAATATTGCTAATGTTATATGTATACAATTTATTCTCCAGTGTTCTTTTGTACCGTATATTGTCAGTTTCCGAACATTTATTCCATGCAATGTGAGGCTCTGTCCTAATAATATATGTACTGTACTGAAACATGATATTTGACAGTAATGGAATGTGATCAGATACATGGAACATGTCATTTTCTATTGCATGGTTACTATTTACATAGTTACTATAACACTTGTTTACTATTACATAATCAAGGACTGTCCTGTTTGGGCGAAATGTGAATGACTCCCCCGATTGCATTATTGGTTCGAGATTATTCGCTTCCAAAAAGTTCAAGAATAGCGTTTGTCTGTCGGAGGGCTGGCCGTTTGTGGTAAAATTAGTTGTGCAATTAAAGTCACCACAGAACACCACGATTCCAAGTTCTGCATATGTGTTGTATATACTTTGCAGAGTGTCAAGCAGGTCTGAGTATTCGGCTTGTGTGTAGTTAGAAGATGGCATATACACACAAAAACAGAAACATGACAACGTGTCTGACTGGTTGATCTCAATACCACACACTCTATCATTGTGTATACCATCGAGCGGTTTTATACTGAATGCGGAACTTTTCTTGTACACTATACTCACTCCGCCCTTTCCGCATCTCCCACCTGGAATGTTCGTGGCATCACATATTGTATGCGCCATGTAGCCGGAATGAATCGAATCTAAAAATTCACTACATTCAGGCCTTAGTTTGTGTTCGGTTACAAATGCCATGTCGACATTGTATTCATCTAGTGCCTTGCTCAGACTGCCTGCGGATGACATAATGCCACGAACATTCCATGTTAGGAAATTGCAAGTTGGGTTATTGATTACATTAGTCATGAGGAGGGTGTATATAAGTAAGCACGTGGTAAAAATACCTAGACACATGTGTATAGTATTGACCGTGAACGTGTATACGTGGTTATTCGACGTCAGCGGACTGCTGACCATTTGACGTATAGAACTTGGAGTTCCAGTGGTTTTCACCGTACCACCGGCGACAGTAGAACTTTCTAGGCCAGAACGACTTGTCTTCAACAAGATAGCCATGGGATACGTTAATTGTTATTTTGGCAGCTTGGCTCCCACGGTTGGTATTGATCATGCGAACACCGACAGGGGTTATATTCCGGTCCTTTAGGAACTTTACTAGACCGGCTCTGTTTGATGATAACGCTATACCGCCGACATAGTATCTGCGTGTTCTTGTGGATCCAACACATTCGAAGACAGCGTCTTCATTGTCAGTACTCGGGGTGTTTGTGTTTGGTACACTGTCAAACACCGGCTCTTGACTGATGTACGCACTTTGTTGATGTTCTGTGTTGATGTGGTTATAATTCTCAGTCCGTTGATTTTCCTGGGGATGTTTGTATTCAGGCGCCTGTGTTTTGTTATTGTAGCGGTTGGTCACGTGGGTCGGTATGCTGTGTTGGGGGTGCTGTTTCTGTCTTATTTCACTGTTTTGATTAGTAGTAGGTTTATTTCCGCTTGGTTCGGTCGTTTCATTTTGACGAGATTCATCTGTTGTTTGTAAGCGTTTATACCTGACTGATGTTTCACTAAACACCAGTGGACCGAGAGGATTATTCACACTTGTAGAACCGTGTTTGTTAGTTTCTGGGGTTTTGGGGCACTGGCTTTTATGTTCAATTCCGCTATGTTGTACGGTTACTTTGGTGTTACTTGTCGTAGTATTTGGCTTACTTGGCCCGCGACCGGAAGTGGTGTTACTGGGCAAGGCAGGGTTCGCGTTTTGTTTTACAGCATTCGCAAATGTTTTATCGAAATGTCCGGTTGCATGTATGCTATTAATTGTTTGTTTTTGCCGTTCGTTACTGGCATTTAAATCGCTTAATGTATTACTGGCAGTGTTCTTAAATAAAGACGGTACACGTTCGGGGCTCTCAGCGGGGGCACGTGTAACTGCGTGCGGCTTATTTATTTCACTTTTCAGATCAGAAACTTCCTTTTTAAGGTTCGCTATTGTTATACAGTCTTCTGCTCTCTGTGTTTCAAGACATTTTACACCCTGCTGTAGGTTGGTTATTGCCGATTTCATATCAACCATCTGCAGCGTAAGTGACAGGAGACCAGGCTGGTGCGACTCATCAGTGTTCGGCTCTGATTTAGCCTTTTTCTTTATGAAAACATCAGAGACTTCCCTCGCGTCACCATTATACACAAAATGTTGTAGGCAAAAGCAATCATTTGCGTAACGTGCTGCGCATGATGCGAGTTTAGTTGTCTTTCGTGTTATAAGTGTGCCCTCTGGGCAACTGGCTATATATCTGGCTCGTTTCGCTAGGATACTACGATACATATTGATTGTTTCCTCGCAATCATTTGTTTCTGATCGCAACGTATCAACGTACATGTCTTTTGGCATATTGAATAGTTTTTCATCAAGCAATGGAAAGAACTGTTGATTTGAAATCGGCTGACTGTCGAATAATGTAGCGTCTAAGTTAGTATAATGTCGTGTGTTTTCATCTGGATTTTGTGAGCTCTGAGAATTGTTTAATTCCGCGTCGAAGTAGCTTTGTGACATATCTTGGCCACATAACGGTTCATCGCTCAGGGGATAATAATCGGTCAACTTGAAGGCCTGTAGCACTTCGGGCGATAGATCAGGTTCAGTACAATCAGATTGTAAGCAGACGGTGCTCGCCATTATTAGCGGCTTACGATCACTGGCTATTCTGAAGGATTATACATTGTACATGATTGTGTGATTGTTATTGTAAATAGTGTCACTTACGTGGTCTACGTAACTCACTGTCCAGCTTGGCTGTGATTGGCTGAATATAATGACTCCTTGTGAGTTCTATATTGTTCGGAGGAAAAACGTCAAAAACGTCACTTTCACATAAGTTTTTCTCCCAGCCTCTCCCACACGATATCGGCACACAACAATGTCACATTATTATCCGAAAATTGGAATTTTTAGCACTCCGATAACACTAGAAACTCCGAGTTTATCGGAGTTCCGAACAATTTGTAAACTATGACTACGCATGCGCAATGTTTTGACCCTATAGTGTAGGGGATGCATTTTCCTGTATTCTAAGAAGTATATATGACAAATGCTTGTGTCTCAG
>JBEVXV010000947.1:0-18567 GCA_040505915.1 Sedimenticola sp.
TATCCATTGGATTGGGCTGATGGAGAGGGTCTTGCCGGTGGCGGATTTGGTGAATAGTGATCCCGGGTTTCGCAAGCTCAACCCAGGCTACGTCCTGACCGTCATCCGAGCAGGTCCGCTTTAGGGTAACTGCGGACGTTAGCCAGTCAGCGCTTCAATTTTCGCTCTGGTCGCACGGCAGAAGTCATTACAGTAAATTAGTTAAGGCTAGCTGAAGCTTGTTTCGCTAGTTCACTGACAAATCACCAAGGTCTTCTTATGTATTGGGGGTGGTCATTTTCCGCCTCCTCAAACAGTTGTATGCCGCAGTGCATCCGGGTGACAATGGATACCATGATAGAAGCAACCACCCACCTCCAGATCTCTTCCCATGTCTCGATTCCTCTGGCTGAGATCGAGCTCACGGCTATTCGTGCGGCCGGTCCGGGTGGGCAGCATGTCAACAAGGTCTCGTCGGCGATACATCTGCGCTTCGATATCAGCGCCTCTTCTCTCCCCGAATTCCATAAGGAGCGTCTGCTTAAACTGAGTGATCAGCGGATCTCAGGGGAAGGGGTAATCGTTATTAAGGCCCAACGCTTCAGAAGCCAGGAGAAGAACCGGGAGGAGGCGCTGACCCGGTTGGCGGATCTGATCCGCAAGGCGGTGGCGACAGAGAAAAAACGCCGTCCCACCAAACCCACCCGCGCCTCAAAGCGGCGGCGGTTGGATAGTAAGACTAAACGCGGCAAGACCAAGTCCTTGCGGGGCAAGGTTAGCGAGTGATGATGGGCGGCGGAGTGGTATTGGGTATTTTGTGCGACGTTTTTTGCGGCAAGGGCACCGCTCCTACGGAAGATGCACAGCCTTAAAGCTATGCCCATAGGAGCCTCGCTTTTTATCTAAAACCCATACATCATCGGTAGTACTAGGCTCAAGGTCAGCCACATAATCAGGATCAGTGGTACGCCGATGCGGACGAAGTCTGAGAAGGTGTAGCCCCCTGCGTTCATCACCAACAGGTTGGTTTTGTAGGCCATCGGCGTGGCGTAACTCATATTGGCACCGAACAGCACGGCGAGGACGAACGCCTCCGGTGGCAGGTTAAGTGATTGGGCGATGGAGATACCGATGGGGGTGCCGATGACTGCCGCCGCATTGTTTGAGACGATGTTGGTGAGAACGGCCATCAACAGCATCAGGCTGCTGAGTACCACGGCAGGTGATGCATCGCCGACTAGAGCAAGGAAGAGTTGGGCAAGATATTCGGTGGCACCGGTCTGCATTAGTGCGATACCGAGGGCGAGGCTGGCAACTACGATAAGGATGACTTGGGTGCTGAGTGCGCGGCCAACGTCACGCCAGCTGATACAGCCGCTAAGGATCATCAGTAGTGCCCCGAGCAGAGCGCTTATCTCAATCGGGAGTATGCCCGTGGCGGCGCTGACGATGACACCCCCCATAATTGCCAGGGAGAGGTTGGCCTTGCGGCTGTGGGGCAGATCGGTCGTGGCGTCCAATATCAGCACTTTGCCGCTCTGTTTTATCTCCGCCAGCTGCGTCCGTTTACCCTGAACCAGCAGCACGTCACCGATGTGGAGCAGAATATCGCCAAGTTTGTAGTGCTCAGGTTTCATCACTCTGCCAGCACGGTGAATGGCCAGGGTTACCATCTGATAGCGATGGATAAACCAGGTGTCGTTGAGGGTGGTGCTGACCAGTGGTGAGCCCTGAGTGATGACAATTTCTGCCAGCTGCTGGTCTTCATTGATTAGCGGGTGTTCGTCATCAACTGCCAAATTACCTGAGTAGAGATGGGCTCCCAGTAGCTGTTCGTACTCTTTCAGCTGGGATGGTGTGTCGCTTACCAGGAGCTGGTCGCCCGCCCTGATTGTTACATCAGGCAGAGGGGCGATAAAGTTGCTGCCCGCGCGCCTGATCTGGGTGATTTTCATCTGGCCGTCACTCTTCTGCAGAATCTCAGCGAGGGGTTTGCCTGCTGCAAAACTCTCCTCGGTAATATTGAGTTGGGCGCTGAAGATGCGTGGTGAGGTGTCGGCCATCGCCGCTTGTCGTAACGGCAGTAGGCGAGGGGCGATCTGCCACAGATAGAGTGCGCCTATGCCCCCAGCGACTGCTGCGGGCACAAAAAAATCGAACATCTGAAATCGCTCAAGGCCAAGATCGGCGGCGATACTCACCACCAGTAGGTTGGTGGAGGTGCCGATGGTGGTGGTCATGCCTCCGACAAGGGTGGCAAAGCCCATCGGCATCAATATTGAGGAGGCGGGGGTCTGGGTGCGCAGTGAGACGCTCACCAGAATCGGTAGCAGCAGGACGACGATGGGGGTGTTGTTGATCACGGCACTGAGCATGCCAGCAAAAAAGAGGGTCATTAGCAGAGAGAGTTGAGGTGATATGACCCACGCCTTTGCCAGCAGCCGCCCCACCGGTTCCAGAGCGCCGGTACGGACTAGGCCATGACCGACGATCATCAGGCCGCAGACGGCGATAAGGGCCTCGTGGCCAAAGCCTGCGAAGAAGTCGGTTGCATGCACTCTGCCTGCATCACCATGGTAGGGGAAGATCTCGAAACCGACCGTTAGTATCACCAGCACCATCAGGCTGGAGGACTCCAGCGGGATCTCTTCACGAGTAAAGAGAATCAGTGCAATTCCGGCGAGAATCAGTACCGCGATAGCGTGTGGATCGGGGGCGATTGGCATTAGAGTAGATAGATAGAAGCTAAGCCGAGAAAGGCGAAGAAGCCGGTAATGTCAGTGACTGTGGTGAGCAGCACTGAGCCTGCCAGTGCCGGATCTATGCCCACCTTATCCAGCGCCATGGGCAGCAGGGCGCCGGTAAGTGCGGCGAGAATCAAATTGATGGAGAGGGCAGCGGCGATCAGCAGGCCGATCTCTGCGCTGTTGAACCAGACGCCAGCAATCAGTGCCACCACTGCCGCCCAGATAACGCTGTTGATTCCCCCCACTGCCAGCTCTTTCATTACCAGCCAGCGGGTGTTCTTTCCCGAGAGTTGGCCCAGAGCGATGCCACGAATGGTCAGGGTGAGTGTCTGGCTACCAGCAATACCTCCCATGCTGGCGACAATCGGCATCAACACCGCCAGCGCTACCACTTTCTCAATGGTGTACTCAAACAGACCAATCACATAAGAAGCGAGGAAGGCAGTGATCAGATTAACCCCCAGCCAGAGGGCGCGACGCCGGGCGGAGACCAGCACTGGGGCAAACATATCCTCATCTTCTGAGAGACCTGCCTGGCCCATGAATTGGTGCTCACCCTCCTCACGGATAACGTCGACTACGTCATCAACGGTGATACGGCCGATCAGCTTGCCGTCATTATCTACCACCGGTGCGGAGATAAGGTCGTGCTGCTCGAAACGATTGGCAACCTGGTTATCCTCACACATAGCGTTGATGGGTTGCAGGTCGAGAGACATCACCTCGGCCACGGTATCATCCGGGTCATGAGTGACCAGTGTGGTGAGCGGCAGCACACCCAGGTAGGTGTGGTGACGGTTGACTACCATGAGTATATCGGTCTGGATCGGTACCCGCTTTCTAAGGCGGCGCAGGTAGCGTATCACTACATCCAGGGTGACTTCGGGACGGACGGTGATGGTGTCAGAGTTCATCAAGCCGCCAGCAGTGTCCTCTGGATAAGAGAGTGCCGCTTCAAGGCGTTCACGGTGTTGGTGGTCAAGTGAGTCGATGATCTCACGGGTGATGGCGTGGGGTAGGTCTTGTACCAGATCTGCCAAGTCATCGGTGTCGAGTCCCTCTGCCACTGAGAGCAGTTCGCTGCGGTCCATCTTTCTGATCAGGTCGGCACTGACTTCATCGGCTAGATGGATAAGTACCTCACCATCATTCTCATCGCTCACCAGGCCCCATACCACCTCACGCTCCTGTAATGGTAGCGCTTCAAGTAGATGGGCAATCTCCCCCGGTTGCAGTGCGTTGAGCATCCGCCCGGTTTTTTGCAGGGTGCCGCTGTCTAGCGCATCCTGCAGCCGCAGTAGACGGGTGTCATCACTTTCTTGTGCGCGTAGCAGTGACATTTTTACTTGCTGACCTCAAGTTCTGAGAATGGTTATGTTGGGTACCTGACGAGATAGCAGATTTCCGAAGGTGCTTCTTGCCGTGGGTGCAGCCCCACTTGTTTTGCTTTAGGAGCCTGTCCGAGAATAGAGGCATCTACTCGGTAACTGCTCCTGCGTTGCTCTCGGCTTTGGCTCCAAGCGTCGCTCTGCCTCACCCATCCCTGGGGTCGTACCTCCTGCTTCCATGTAGTTGTGAGGAAAAGCCATTGTGGCCCATTTTCTCAGATCATTTTTGTTGAATAAGCGTGACTATTCGCCTCAAATGATCAAAAACTGGACTCAAAAAGGAACTCCCCCACTAAAGCGCCTATTCTCGGACAAGCTCCTAGTTAGATTCTAGCAGCTGGAAGGGACAATCGGGAGAACTTGGTTTATTTAATTCAGAGGGTTGCAGTATGAATTTGAGAGAGTAGGTATGTTGTGTTATCTGAATTGAGGGAGGCCATTATCTCTTGGGCACGCAGTTTCAGTTTGCTGCTGTCGAGATTCAGCAGTTGCTGTTTCGCCTCCAGTAGAGAGCCTGGCAGCATACTGAATTCACGCAGGCCCAGGCCGAGTAACAGCGGAATATAGCGTCGGTCGCCCGCCATCTCTCCACACATGCTCACAGGTACGCCACTGCGATCCCCTGCCTCTATGGTCATCTGGATCAGGCGCAGTACCGCAGGATGTAGTGGGTCATAGAGGTAGTTGACCTCATCATCGATACGGTCAACCGCCAGTGTGTACTGAATTAGATCGTTGGTGCCGATGGAGAGAAAGTCCAGCTCTTTGGCAAAGGCGTCAGCGGTAAGTGCTGCGGCTGGGGTCTCTATCATGCCGCCGATCGGTATATCGGAAGAGAAGGTGATACCTTCCCGGGTAAGGCTGGCTGCCGCCTCGGTGACCAGTGCCTTGAGCTTGCGCACCTCCTGTAGGCAACTGAGCATGGGTATCATCAGCCGAATGGGTCCATGGGCGGCAGTACGCAGAATCGCCCGCAGTTGTGGAAGAAACAGCTCAGGCTCTTTCAGGCAGAGGCGGATGGCACGCAGGCCCAATGCGGGATTATTTCCGTGCGGGGCGGCGTTGTAACTGTGATTAACCTGCTTATCCGCCCCCAGATCGAGGGTGCGTATGGTGACTGGAATACCATTGAGCCCCTCAACTACTCGAAGGTAAGTCTGATAGTGCTCCTCTTCATCGGGGATCGAGTCTCTGTTCATGTAGAGAAACTCTGTGCGGTAGAGTCCCACTCCATCCGCCTTCAGTTTGTTGGTCGTCTCAATGTCATCGGGCAGTTCGATATTTACCATCAGTTGGACAGGGGTGCCGTCACGAGTGACGGTGGGTACGCCGATAAGGCGGCGCAGTTCTGAGGCCTGCTCTTTCTCAATGCGTATGCGCTGTTGGTAGTGGGAGAGAATCTGTTTGTCCACACCCGCCAGAACTGCGCCTGTCTCTCCGTCAACAATCAGCTCTTCCCCATGTGTCAGGCAACGGGTGATCTGGTGCGCACCCACCACCGCAGGGATACCGAGGCTGCGGGCAAGAATAGCGGTGTGAGACATCGGGCTGCCGCACTCGGTGACAAAGGCGGCTATTCCCTGGTGGCGCAGCAACAGGGTATCGGCGGGTGTCAGGTCGGCCGCCAGTATGATTTTGCCTCGTAGATCATTGAGGTCGCTGATGCCATCGTCACGCTGCTGTAACTCCTTCTGGATCTGGTTGACCACATGATCAACGTCATCTTTGCGGGTGCTGAGGTAGGGATCCTCCATTGCATCGAAGACTTGAACCAGCTCGTTACGTTGGCGCTGTAGTGCCCATTCAGCAGTGCAATACTCCTTGCGAATATGTTCGATGGGCGCACTGCTGAGGGCGGCATCTTCCAGCATCAGCAGGTGGGTATCGATAAATTCGACAATGTCATGACGGGTAGTGGCGGGGATTTTGCTCCGTGCATGCTTGAGCTGGCGGCGGGCATCTCTGACGGCGCGACGGAAACGATCAACCTCATTGGCTACTTCGGCAGGGTCTATAAAGCGGGGAGTGGTATCAATACTGTTCTGCAGCAGCAGATGGGCTCTGCCAATGGCGATACCCCGAGCGATACCGATGCCGCTGCAGCAGAGATGGCTCACTCTCCCTCCTCAAAACGGTTGTTCACCAGTCTCTCCAGCGCTTCTATCGCCACCTCTTTATCGTCTCCTTCTACCTTGAGGGTTAAACAGCTGCCCTGGCCCGCTGCAAGCATCATGACACCCATAATGCTTTTTCCGTTAACCGTCAGCCCATTGTGGCTGAGTAGTATCTCACTGCTGAAGCTGCCAGCAATGGTTACAAACTTGGCTGCTGCCCGTGCATGCAATCCCAGCTTGTTGATAATGTGTAGTTCTCTGTTAATCACAATCGGTTAGGTTTTTGTCAGTTTAATCGTTTTATTGGGTGTAGAGAGGGTTGCTCAGGAGAGCTCACGGTGGCGGATCTGTGACTCTCTGCCTTGTTGGCGGAAGTGCTGTGCCAGCTGCTCTACCAGAAAAACCGAGCGGTGCTGGCCACCAGTGCAGCCTATGGCAATGGTCAAATAACTGCGGTCATCTGCCTCAAACTGTGGGATCCAGCGTTCGAGAAATTCTGAAATATCCTGCTGCAGCTGTATAACCCGTTCATCTTTTGCCAGAAAATTGATCACCGCAGCATCTTTTCCCGTTAATGGTCGCAGTGATTGCTGCCAATAGGGGTTGGCCAGGCAGCGTACATCGTAGACAAAGTCTGCATCCCTGGGAACGCCGTGTTTGTAGCCGAATGACTGGAACAGCAGAGAGGTGCTACCCGGCTGGTGGTCGGCGATGCGGGTCCTGATAATACTGCGCAGTTCGTGCAGATTGGTATGGCTGGTGTCGATACACAGATCTGCTGCGTTGAGGAAGGGGGCGATCAGTTGGCGCTCCTGCTCTATCGCCTCTGCCAGTGGACGCCCCTCTTTTGACAGTGGATGTTTGCGTCGGGTCTCACTGAAGCGTTTGATCAGGGTCTCATCATGGGCGGCAAGAAAAATTACTTCATAATCTATGTCTTGCTCCCGTAACGGCTTTAGCAGGGAGTGGATGCTCTCCAGTTCTGTCAGGGGTGTACGAGCATCAATACCTATGGCTACCCGCTGGAATCGCTCACTCTCTTTGCCAGCCAGGCCCGTAGCGAGTGATGAGAGAAGAAAAACGGGCAGGTTATCGATGCAGTAGTAGCCCATGTCCTCCAGGGTATGAAGTGCCGTGCTCTTGCCCGAGCCCGAGAGCCCGGTAATGATAACCAGTTTCATTTTTTCAGCGTAACCTTAGCCAGATTGTTCGTCTATAGCGGCTTGCTGGCGGGCGATAAATGCATCTGCCGCATTGTAGCCTTTGAGTTTCAGGATATGTTGCCGTGCAGCGGTTTCAACCAGAATGGCCATCTCCCGACCGGGTGCGATCGGCAGGGTCACTTGGGACATTTCCAGTCCGAGGATATAGCGGCTGGAGTGGCTGCCACGCAGTCGATCCATCTCAGTCAGCTCCCCAGGGGTCATCTGTTTTAGATGAATAATGAGCTGTAAGGTCTTGTGCTGTTTAATCGCACTGTCACCGAACATTGAGCGTATATTGATGATGCCAAGCCCTCTGACTTCGAGAAAGTCTAAGAGTATAGGTGGGCATCTGCCTTCAAGGATATCCGGGGCGATGCGTGAAAACTCCGGGGCGTCGTCAGCAATCAATCGGTGACCACGGGAGACAAGCTCTAAGGCGAGTTCGCTTTTGCCGATGGAAGCATTGCCGGTCAGCAGTACGCCGATACCCAGAACATCGATAAATACGCCGTGTTCGGTGCTCCGTTCAGCGGTAACGTGAGTCAGGTAGTAGAGCAGATCACTGACCAGCTGTCCCTCTGCCAGCGAGGAGCGCAGCACCGGAACCTGCTCCTGTTCTGCGCGGGAGATAAAACTTTTACCTACCTCTATGTCGTCGGCGAGGATGATGGCCGCCGGTTTAGCGGTAAACAGTTTATTCAGGGTATCCAGGTAGAACTCTTTGTCGAGACCGGAGAAGTAGATCAGTTCGGCACGGCCGATGATCTGTATTCTGTTGGGGTGAATGCAGTTGATAGGCCCCGCTAGCCCCTGGCTGTCGGCACCGGGAAATGAACCCTTGAGTTTAAGTTCAGAGCCTGTATATCCTGATATCCACTTAAGCCCCAGCTTGATGCCGAGGGCGTTGTAGAGGTCACGGACGGTAATATTGTTTCTCATGTGACTTGTTGTAGCAGATCCTGCTGGAGGAAGAGTTGCAGAAGCTCACCATAGTCGCCAGCCTTTCTCAGCTTCAGGCAAAATGCCTCCTTGCTGAATAGAGCGGCGAGCATCGCCAGTAGCTGCAAATGCTCCTGGGTCGCCTCGTTGGGCACCAGAAGACCAAATACCAGATCAACCGGTTGTTGGTCTATGGCATCGAAATCGGCGCCCCTCTCCAGCTGTAGAAAGGCGCCGTAGGCTTGCTTGATTCCGGGCATCCGGGCGTGAGGCAAGGCGATGCCGTGCCCCAATCCGGTACTGCCCAGACGTTCCCGTTCCAGTAGCTTGTCAAACACCCGGTCTTGGGTTAGTTCCGGGGTTGTTGATGCCAGTAATTTGCCAATCTCTTCCAGTATGCGCTTTTTGCTGGCGGCAGTGCTGCAATAACTGACGCGTTCGCTGATAAGAAAGTCTGCGGGGAACATAGTCTTCTCTTTACTTAGCTGTTTGTAACTATTCAGAGGTTGCTTGGGGTCGGAGTCGATTGTGGAGGAGAATGGTCTATTCTCCACAACCGTACATCCATCGACTCCGACCCTGGGTAAAATACCCTTGTAACAGAGGCCGCTAAATAGTTACCACTGTTTTATAGTTCGTCCTGTACCGGCTCAAGCCCTTTTACACCCACACTATTGCGATGGTTGGTGTTTTTCTCCTTAAGTTTTTTCACCTGTCGGTCGATCTTGTCAACCAGTCCGTCGATAGCGGCGTACATATCCTCCTCGACGCTTTCTGCGTGTACATCAGCACCATTAACGTGCAGGGTGGCTTCTGCCTTTTGCCGTAATTTCTCTACACTGAGAATGACATGGACATTGGTGACGTGTTCAAAATGGCGCTCCAGGCGTTCAAACTTTGAATCTACCGCATTACGCAGTGAGTCGGTGATGTCCATATGGTGACCAGTGAGGCTGATTTGCATAATTAGCTCCTTACTTTAGGTTAGGCGTTTTCGCTCGTTAGATGGCGGTATCGCCATTGATTCGCGATACTTCGCGATAGTCCGCCGTGCAACCTTTATACCCTGATCTACGAGTATGCCCGCTATTTTATTGTCACTGAGCGGCTTTTTCGGCAGCTCGGCGGCGATCAGTTTTTTGATCAGTGCTCTGATTGCAGTGGCAGAACATTCTCCACCTCCAGCCGTACTGACGTGGCTGGAGAAGAAATACTTAAACTCGAGGGTTCCTCGAGGGGTGTGCATATACTTTTGGGTAGTGACCCGGGAGATGGTCGACTCATGCATCTCCAGTGCGTCGGCGATATCCCTCAGTACCAAGGGCCGCATTGCCTCCTCGCCGTGCTCAAAGAAACCGCGCTGAAACTCGACGATTTTGGTAGCGACTTTGAGTAGTGTCTCATTCCGGCTTACCAGGCTCTTGATCAACCAGCGGGCTTCCTGGAGGTGGTTTTTCAAGTAGGTGTTGTCATTGCTGCTGTCGG
The DNA here is from genome assembly GCA_040505915.1 of Sedimenticola sp. Lineage (GTDB taxonomy): Bacteria > Pseudomonadota > Gammaproteobacteria > Chromatiales > Chromatiaceae > Vondammii. The sequence continues at coordinate 9,858 of JBEVXV010000947.1, forward strand.
CACGACGGATCATGCCTGCGTACTCCGCATTGACTCGCAGACGCGGGGTTGCCTCTGTATTGAGGTTAACCCGCCATACCCCCTCTCTGCGGAAGACGAAGACATCGGGTATCACGTACTGGGCCTCAGTTTCTGAAACCAGTGTGCCTGGGCGTGGTGCCAGAGAGCGGATTAGCTGGTTGATCGCACTTAACTCTTCATCGCTGACTTTGAGCTTGCGTTTGATTTGGTTGTGATCCTGTTGGGCCAGGAGATCAAAGTGGTCTCGCAGCAGGCGTTTGGCCTGTTCCAGGTAGGGGTGGGGCTCAGGGTACTGGTTAAGTTGGATCAGCAGGCATTCACGCGGCCCTCTTGCCGCCACCCCCGGGGGATCGAACTGCTGTATGCGGTGAAGTACCGCCTCTACCTCATCCATTTCGACCTCCTTATCCGCCACTCCCTCCAGTATATCTTCCAGGCTGCTGGTGAGGTAGCCGTCTTCACTGACGGCATCGATGATGGTGGTGGCAATATTGCGGTCGGTATCGCTAAACGGTGTCAGGTTGAGTTGCCATGTGAGGTAGTCGTAAAGAGTACGGGCATCACGTCGCTGAGTAAGAAAGTCGGTATCAGTGTTCTCCTTTGATGCGATACCGGAGGAGGGGGGCAGGGCGCTGTCATAAATATCGTCCCAGCCGCTGTCTACCGGCAGCTCGTCCGGCATGGAGTTGGCCTCGGCGTTGATCTCCTTTTCGTTATTGTTATCGTTGCCCTCTGGGGCGACGCTATCGGCTGGTAACGGCTGCTGTTCATTGTTTTTGGGCGGTGCGGTATTGCTCTCTGAATCACTCTGGCTGGCGCTCTCTTCTGCGACTTCAAGCATCAGGTTGGAGTCGAGTGCCTCCTGAATCTCCTCACATAGGTCGAGCGTAGAGAGCTGCAGTAGGCGAATGGCCTGCTGCAGTTGCGGGGTCATGGTCAGGTGTTGGCCGAGGCGAAGCTGGAGAGTCTGCTTCATTCAGGATGCTTAATCATTAAATGTGGTACGTTATTTGTATGTTTTTCTTTCACAACTTCATTCTAGCTTAAAACCCCGCTCCTGGTACAAATGCTTCTTTCACATTTAATTGCTGTGGGTCAATAATTAGGGCTCCTTGCCACCTGCATTTATAATCTGAACTCCTCACCCAGGTAGACGGAACGAACCTCCTTGTGAGCGAGTATGGCATCGGGCTCGCCCTCAGTCATCACCTGGCCCTCATTGATGATATAGGCCCGTCGGCATATGCCGAGGGTCTCCCGGACATTGTGATCAGTGATCAAGACGCCGATATCCCTTGATGCCAGCTCTCGAATGATATTCTGTATATCCTTCACCGAGATCGGATCGATACCGGCGAATGGTTCATCGAGCAGGATGAAGCGGGGCTCAACAGCAAGGGCTCGTGCAATCTCAAGTCTACGCCGTTCGCCACCAGAGAGGCTCATGGCGAGGTTATCCCGAAGGTGGCTGATACTGAAATCAAAAAGGAGCGCCTCACACACTTCAGTGCGTTGAGCTCGCTTCAGCTCTTTGCGGGTTTCGAGAATCGCCATGATGTTGTCTTGGACGCTGAGCTTGCGAAAGACAGAGGGCTCCTGGGCAAGATAGCCCAGGCCGAGACGTGCACGGGCATGCATGGGCAGTGAGGTGATCGAGTGGCCGTCGATGGTGATACTGCCCCCTTCGGAGGGAATCAGGCCGGCAATCATGTAGAAGCAGGTGGTTTTACCGGCACCGTTGGGGCCGAGCAGCCCCACCACTTCTCCACTGGCAACCGAAAGAGAGACGCCGTTGACGACTGCGCGGTGGCGGTAGTGCTTGGCCAGGTTGTTTGCCCGCAGTTCGCTCACTATCTCTTTGCGCCGCCGATGGTAACGCGAACCCGCTCTTTGCCTTTGGCGCTGGCGCCAGCCTTGACTACCGCTTTGGCGCGGTCATAGGTGATGCGATCACTGGTAAAGGTATCTTTATTCTGGGTCAACTGGGCGTCATTGATCAGGTAGAGGATTTCGCTGTCAGCTTCATACTCCACTCTTTTTGAGCGACCTTTGACCATTCCTGCGTTGTCATCCATCTCTTGCTGAAAGCGAACAGGGGTGCCGGTGGCGGTGATCTGGTCAGCCTTGTCCGTTCTTTGTGTAACGACCACTTTGTCTGCGTTGAAGCGGATTGAGCCTTGGGTCATCACGACACTACCTTTGTAGATGCTGACACCCTTGCCGTCATCCATTTCAACGCTATCGGCTTCGATATAGGTGGGCTGGTTCTTGTCAGACTGTAGTGCCTGGGTGAGTGAAGGCATGGTCGGCAGCAGGCTGATGGCCAGCCAACATAGAATCTTACTGGTTGACTTCATAACGTCCTCTAACATTGGCGAGTAGTTTTATCCGTACTGGCTGGCTAAACCAGATCTGTATACCTTTTGAGTCGAGAGTATCCGACTGGCTGATTATATGGGTGTCGGCATCACTCTCAACATAGTTATCCTTGGGCTGCGCCCGCAGATCGCGTGTGGTGATGTGGATCGGTCTCACGCCAGCGGCTATCGAGCGGTCGATATGCACCTCTCCCTGAAGCAGTATTATCTCTCCATCACCCGAGACCCACCCCCTCTCGGAGCGGATCCGCCAGGGGGGGCGGTCACCATCATATATCGTCATCTTCGGTTTTGTCAGCTCTGTACTGTTGTCATCCGGATAGTGTGTTATTCGCTCTGCTATCAGCTGTCGGGCAGGTTTTCCCTCGTCGCCCATAGTGATTCCAGTGAAACCCTCGACGAAATAATCGGGTGTATGGGCGGCCGTCTTCCCCTTCTGCTCGTCTAAGCCTCCACTTTGAGATAGCCACCAACTGCCCCCTGCCAGTACCAACAAGAGAGCGCCAGTAATGAGGTTTCTCTGTTCCACCGGGTTAGAGGTACTGCTCTATAGCGCTCTCAAGGGTACCCTGGGACTCCATCAGCAGATCGCACACTTCACGGGCCGCACCGCGTCCACCGGGGAGGCGGGTCTGCCAATGAGCCTGTTGCTGAACACGCGTGTGGGCATCTCCAACCGCAACAGCTAAACCGACCCGGGTCATTACCGATAGATCAACAATATCATCACCAACGTAGGCGATCTGCTCATTGGTTAGATTTAGCTTATCCCGTAACTCTTCGAATGCCGGTAGTTTCTGCTGTCGGCCCTGATAGAAGTGCTTGATGCCCAGGCTTTCCATCCTCAGAGCCACTACATGTGATTTGCGGGCAGTGATAATGGCCACCTCAACGCCACTGTTTTGTAGCATTTTCATACCCAGGCCATCTTTGGCGTTGAACGCCTTATACTCCAGGCCATCATCTCCAAAATAGAGGCTGCCGTCGGTCAGTACCCCATCGACATCAAAAATCACAAGGCGGATCTGAGCGGCCCGCGCCATTATCTCCTGCATACTTCTATCTCAATGACTGTAAGGCTTAATAATAGTTACCAATAGTTGTAACTATTTAGTATCGGACAGGCTCCTAGGGAGTTTCCAAATTCTGAGCTAAGTTATACCACACCTGCTCTCAATAGGTTGTGCATGTTGAGTGCGCCAACCAGTTGCTGGTGCTCATCCACGACCAGGAGGGCGTTGATTTTACCCTCTTCCATGATCTGTAGCGCCTCGGCTGCCAGCAGGTTAGCGGTAACGGTTGTGCACTCGCAGGTCATGACATCGGCTAATCGGCTATTGCGGATATCTACGCCTCTGTCCAGAGTTCGGCGTAAGTCGCCATCTGTATATATACCGGCCAGACAGCCCTCACTGTCAACGATGGCGGTCATGCCGAGACCTTTGTCGGTCATCTCCATCAGGGCATCGGAGAGCGTCGCGGTTTCGCACACCATCGGTATACGATCACCTGACTGCATCACATCGCTGATACGCAGTAGAAGGCGACGGCCCAGGCTACCGCCTGGATGGGAACGTGCAAAGTCCATCTCTGTGAAGCCTCGTGACTCCAGTAGCGCGACAGCCAGGGCATCACCCATGGCAAGGGCGGCGGTGGTGCTGGAGGTGGGGGCGAGGTTCAGTGGGCAGGCCTCTTGCTCGACGCTGACATCGATATGGACATCCGCTTCAGTAGCTAGATTGGAATGGGGGTTGCCGGTCATGGCTATCAAGGGTGCCCCCATTCGTTTGATGAGGGGCAGAATGGTGAGCAGTTCTGATGTCTCCCCCGAGTTTGAGAGCGCCAGCACCACATCTCCAGGGGTGATCATTCCCAGATCGCCATGGCTCGCTTCCCCAGGATGGACAAAGAAGGCGGGGGTGCCGGTACTGGCCAAGGTGGCAGCAATCTTTCCGCCAATATGGCCCGATTTTCCCATGCCGGTGACGATGATGCGGCCTCTACAATCGAGCATATAGCCGCAGGCCTGGGAGAAATCACCATTTATTCGTTCAGCCAGTGCCGTGATGGCGGCGGCTTCATTGTTGATGACGGCCAGCCCCAGCGTCTGTAGCTTCTGCATTTCGTCAGTGGTCAGTGCTCTTTTTTTGCTCATGAATGCTGTTCGTATGAAGTGACCAGGTGGGTGTTGCTATTAGCTGCCTCAGCTGTACTGCCACCGAAGAATAGGCTCGATTGATAGCCGATGAATACCAGCACCAGCAGCGCCCCCTCAAAGCGGTTGATACGTCCCGGTCCACGAAAACCGTAGGCCATGACAAACACTGCCAGGGTGAGGGCAATCATCACCGGCATGTCCCGGCTCAGAGCCATAGGATCGAAAGTACCTGGGGCTATCAAGCTAGGAACTGAAAGCACCGCCAGAAGATTGTACATGTTTGAGCCGATAACGTTACCGATGGCGATGTCGTGCTCATTTTTTAGTGCACTGACGATACTGGCCGCCAGTTCAGGCAGGCTGGTGCCGAGAGCAACAATGGTGAGGCCGATGACCAGGTCACTGATACCAAACGCGGTGGCAATATTGACCGCTCCCCAGACCAGGATTTTGGAGCTGATCAGTAGCAGTGTCAATCCGACGGCAAAGTAGAGTAGAGCTTTGCTGGTGCCCATCTCTTCTGGCATCTCTGCTTCAAACTCTGCTTTCAGGGGGTCACCGTTGCGCTCGCGCATGGCCATGTGTGCCAGCCAGTAGAGGATGGCGACAAGACCGGTCAGAAGGATCATGCCGTCAAGGCGGCCCAGGTGGCCATCGAACATCAGAACCAGGGTGGTCAGGCTGACGGCCAGGAGAATCGGGTACTCTCGCCGCAGAGTGTTGGAGTTGACGTTGAGAGGGACGATGACAGCAGTGATGCCGAGGATCAGGCCGATATTGGCGATGTTTGATCCAATCGCATTGCCGATGGCGAGGCCGGGGTTACCCTGGGATGCCGCCATAGCAGATACCAGGATCTCCGGGGCAGAGGTGCCCAGGCCAACGATGGTCAGTCCAATCACCATGGGGGAGATACCGAGATTACGGGCAATAGCGGAGGCACCCGTGACAAAACGTTCGGCACCCCAGACTAGAAGTGCGAATCCGGCGATGATGGCGGCAATATCCAGAAGCATAAGCGTTGCAAATAGGGTTATTTAGAGGGAATGCACAGCGGGCTGCTGCAGCGCTCTCCTCAAAGAGCAGGTTGCGGCGGGGATTGTTTCAGAAGTATGGCTAATTGTCCAAGGTTAGTCAGTGCAATTATCTGCTTGATCCACCCTTAACCAGACGGGGCTTTGGCTGCTCGTCTTTCACCAGTAGTGTGGCACTGTTAAGGGTGTTGTGCAGGTTTCGCAGTATGGTGAGTTGCTTGGCGATAGCGTTGTATTGTCGCTGGAGTTCATTTACCCGCTTTTCCAGGGTGTCGCGTGAGCGGCTCACCTTTTTCAGATCTCGCAGCCGGTGTTCCATCTGTACCTTATGATCCCTGATCTGGAATACCAGGGGTTCCAGAGCGGTTTTTAGCCAGGAATCTACCTCCTGGTGGGCCTGGAAAAAGATATCCCGGGCACGGCTCACAATGGCGACAAAAAAGCGTTTTACCACATAGTGTTTCTCTGTCATGGTCGTGATCGGGCTTTTGCGGAAAATCTCCGCCTCCTGGTGGAGCAGTTCCAGTTCCACCCGGTAGCGCATGATAGAGAACATTTTCGGCTGTACCACAGAGAAGCCATGGTCACTCTGGAAGCGCCGGTAGATGCTGCGTATCAGCTTACGTGCCTGCTCACTCTGTTCCACCACTGTCTGCATATCGCTGCGCATATCGTTGAACAGATGTTGCATGTTCATTTTCAGGCCCGGCGTGGTCCAGTTGCCTTTCATTGAGCTGTGGCTCTTCCCGATCGATAGCTCCAGCCGCTCTAGGTCGAGAGCGCCTCGGAGGGCTTTGGCCTGCTCCTTTAGCACCTTTCTACTGGCTTGAAAGCTGTTTACGTTACGGATGTAGGCGGCCTGTTCATCACGGGTCTTCGCCATCATGTGATCTATTACTTCCTGGCTTTTTCCGCTGAGATTACGCAGTTCATTCAGTTGCACTTTGATGCCACGCAGCTTATTGGTGACTACGCCTCGGGTATTGTCGACCATGTTGCTGATCTCAGCGGTGATGGTCTCCTGGATAATCTCCTGGCGGGAACTGAGTACATCATGGGATATGTAGTGCTCCAGCTTGAGCAGTTCACTGCGCTCTAGCAGTGCATTATCTCCTTTGATTTTTCCAAGAAGCCCCTTTTGAGCAGATACCGGGAAGATGGCACCGGGGGATACGCCGAGGATGTTTGAGGTCTCTTTGCACTGTTTGCGCACAGCCTGGTTGATCGACGCCTCGTCGCGCAGTTCATCCCACAGGGTGTCTACTTTATTCAGCACTACGACCAAGCCCCGCTTGCGGCTGGTGTGGAAGCCCTTGATATGGTTTTGCCACAGTTCCAGGTCGGTACGTGTGACACCGGCGTCAGCGGCAAGAACAAAGAGCACACCCTGGGCGGATGGCAGCATATTGAGGGTTAGTTCCGGCTCGCTGCCCAAGGCATTGAGTCCTGGGGTGTCGAGGATCACCAATCCCTCTTTCAGCAGGGGATGGGGGAAGCTGATAAGCGCGTGACGCCACTTAGGTATCTCCACGGTAGCGGGCGGCTTGCTTTTATTGGGGTGTTGATGGGGATCGTACATGCCGAGCCGCACCGCTTCAGTAAGGCTGACCGTACGGGTTTGAACCACTTCCTGAAGGCAACTTTCGACCTGGTCGGCAGAGTCAAGGTTGAGAGGGTAGGTTACCCAGTGGGCCGGTTTTTTCTTTAGCTCCCTAATGCTGGCATCTTGCAGGCGGGTTTCAATGGGAAGTAGTCGAACGTAGGCCTGGTCGGCCTGACGGTCGTAAAAAAGTTCTGTTGGGCACATGGTAGTGCGGCCCGCACTGGAGGGCAGTAGTCTTCGGCCATAATCGGCAAAGAAGATGGCGTTTATTAGCTCGGTTTTTCCCCGTGAGAACTCCGCCACGAAAGCGAGAGTAAGGCGGTCACTATGGAGGTTTGCCAGGCATTCGGTGATGCGTTTATCAGTCTCTTTGCTGGTAAGCTTGTATTTTTTCAGCCAGCCACGATAATCATCCACGGTGCGGATGATATTGGCTTTCCAATGCTCATAAGCCTGAAGCTGTTTTTCGAGAGCTGATTGATTCACGGCAAGATCCTTTTTTGTGCTCTTTTATACAATTAACATCGTTATCCAATGTAGTATAGATAAGCTTTACTCTATTGTCTTGTAATGGTTCACAAATCCATGCTCTTTGTTTGGTTTGCCGGTATTGGTAACTGCTGGGGGGCGTGAATACGAAAGCATTTGTTTCTACTACACTCACCGCTGATAAGCGTTACATCGGTACGTTTCACATTAAAGCTCTTGGCCAGAAAGCGGATAAGGTGAGCGTTGGCCTTGCCATCCACCGGCGGGGCGGTAATACGTACCTTGTAACTATCACCATGGGGGGCGACCAGCTGATCTTTACTGGCTCTGGGTTGTACCCGGAGCTGTAACAGCAGATCGCTACCCTCCCAGCGATACCAGTCAGTCATGAGTGTATCCCTGTGCAAATAGTCATCCTGGAATAGTTAGAGCCCGGTGGGCGATAACAAGGGTATCAATAGCATCTTGAGTAGCACCAGACCGATCATTACCAACATGGGGGAGAGATCGAGTCCACCTACTGGGGGAACCAGTCGTCGCGCCGGGCGCAGCAGGGGGGCGGTGATGCTCTCTATTAGCCCTGCCGCCGGGTTATAGCCGCCAGGGCTGATCCAGCTGAGAATGACCTGGATGAAGATGGAGAAGAGGAAGAGGTTAATAGTTAACTCTACAAGTGCCGGGATGCTATGGACAATGGCTGCCATTACCTGCAGGCCATAGCCCTTTAGTAGCAGGGTCAATGTCAGTTCAACACTCTTCAGCAGCCACAGCAGTACGAGTGAGGCGCTATCTATGCCACGGATAGCGGGAATCAGTCGCCGCATCGGTACCAGTAGTGGAGAGGTGACCTTGACCGCGAACTGGGAGATGGGGTTATAAAAATCAGCCCGTACCAACTGCAGCACAAAGCGAAGCAGTACCACCAATGTATAGGCGCCGAATAGGACTTCAATAAGAAAAATCAGCGGGGCTGTTGCGTAACTGCTACCCATTATTTCTCCTCCAGCATCCGGGAGAGTTCAACTGA
>JBEVXV010000947.1:18577-18961 GCA_040505915.1 Sedimenticola sp.
TGCTCCCTGTAGTGCTTTACCAAATAGATCCCGCAGTGCGCCCTCCTCAAGAATGGCCAGGGCACGTTCTGTCGTTCCTCCTGGGGAGGTCACCTGCTGTCTCAGCATTGCCGGGCCATCGCTGCTCTCGATCGCCATGCGGGCCGCACCGAGGGCTGTTTGCAGCGTTAAGAGGCGCGTTGTCTCAGCCGCTAGTCCCATCGCCTTTCCCGCCTCCTCCATTGCTTCCATTACCATGAAAAAGTAGGCGGGTCCGCTACCCGATAGCGCAGTTACCGCATCCATCTTCTCCTCATCATCTACCCAGCAGGTGAGGCCAACGGCACGCAGTATCGATTCGGCCAAGTTCTTCTGTTCGTTGGTGACGCCGGCGGCGGCGTGGAG
>JBEVXV010000948.1:0-7328 GCA_040505915.1 Sedimenticola sp.
AGAAGTCTTACACTCAGGCGAGACACCAAAGGCGAGATATTACTGCTAAACTAAGCGCTTATTGTTGCAACATCGATCACACAGGCACAAATGTCTGAGTCTGGCGAGACACCATGTTTCATGTATTCTTTATTGCTATGTGCTTAAGCCAGACAGGCGAGACAGTGTTTCAGTCAAGACTACATCACTGCTGGTGTCATTTTTTTACCCTAGAATCTCGCCTCTATTTTGTAGGGTTCACATGTAGGAAGCCTTACATTCTTCAAATAATCAGGCGAGACACACCTGCTATTTATTGCTGAACTAAGCATTTAGTGTTGCCGCCTTGACACACACAGGCGAGACAACATTACTGAAATGTATTATTGAACTAACCATTCATTATTAATATCATTATATTTTTTTTTCTTCTAGTTTAATATTGCTGCATAGACAATGTTTTGTTTATCCTAGTACACAAATCCCGCCTTTTATTTTTAAAGATTTTAAGAAGTCTTAAATTCAGGCGAGACAGCACAGGCGAGACATTACTGCCACTTATTGTTGCAGCATCGACACTTTTATTTTAAGGAATTACATCATGATGTTATTTCAACACTTGTCCGTACCTATATAAGAGGAGAATTTTCAAGTCTGAAATCAAACACAACTTGACGTCTTGGAGGTTACATGTATGAGAGAGAGACTGATAAATCAGGTAATTAAGTTTTTACATTGTTAAATAACACATTTTTTTTATTTTAGATCTAACCTGGATTTGAACTCTGAACTGTCACATCTACATTTCTACACGTTCCCATTTGAGCTATCTGCCCCATACATTTCAACATGGTGAATATAATGTAATATATACACTAACCTTTGATTGTGCAATACTTTGCCCCCATTGACCCTTACAACGTCATCCTATATCAGATTGTTATGTATCCAGGACACACTCCGTCGGTGATATACACTTCCAAATGCTGCTATGCGATTATTAAATTAAATCATATCAATGCGGTAACATTACATTAACGCACGAACATAATTTGAACCAATAATCACGATTGTTATTGTTTTCCCCAAAGACAGTTCCGGGTCACGGAATCCAATAACACTGCGCTAGTTCAAACAGTTCTGCCTTCTCAAGAGATATGACTGTATCCAACTTGTAATTTCCTATACAAAATAATTAACACATATAACATGCATTTCAGAAGGCTTTTTACGTCCACGATATGATATTATTGATATCTGGGCCATTTCCAACCCATTTCCATTTGTTGTGAAATCCATGTTGTTGTTGTTTTCCCCTGGTATGTTGTTGTTGTTGTATCGTATAGCTCCGCCGCTGATTTGTCGGCGCACCGTCTCGAGGACGTATATATATTAGGTTGGTACCATGTTGCATTTCTGTATTATTTAATGGTCTGATACGCTTATAATGTATTCTGACAAATATCGAGTCTACTGGCAAGTTCGATTTCAGTAACAGTTTCAGGGTTTTCCTCTATCCAGGTCGGGTCAAGGATTAGCCTTGTAAGAGTTCCAGGATTTCTAATGTCTATATAGGACTGATGAGTTCCGGCTTGAATAGTACCCATACCAACTCGTACCCACACTAAATCGTACCAACTTTGGTCAGTTCGTACATGTATCTGTTGTTTGTTTTAAATAAATTTGTATTGCCACCACATCAGTATATAGTTCCGTTTTGTGTCTGTTTGTCTGTCTGTCTGTCTATCTATAGTTGATTTGTTTATGTGCGGACAATTGTTGCAGACGCTTCCGTTTCCGCGCAATAACTATGGTTCTATTTGATGGATCTTAACCAAGTTTAGTATACACGTTTATCATGGCAAGAGGAAGAAACAGATTGGCGGAATTTATAATTTTCCAATCAGACCTTCGTTTCCGCGCAATAACTAAAGTTCTACTTTACAGATCTTAACCAAATTTGGTATGTATGTTAATCATGACACGAGGAAGAACACTATTGATTTAAAAAATCCATTCAGTTTATCTCCCCTTGGCAGCCATTTATAACTTTCCCATCCAAAATACTGTTTTGCCCCTTTATGTTTTCTTGTCCAACTTCGTGTTTGAAATACTTTATATTGACTATTTTAATGAAACTTCACAAATGCGTGTCGGATAAAAGGTTTCTCCTTTCGTTTTGTGAAAAAATGTCAGTGGAATGGGGTGGGACTCTAGACCAGCCGGGATACAATGCATCACTGGCAGTCAAAAGTTTTTGTAATGATAAATATGTTTACAGGTAAGCGCGCTACAGGTAAGTAAATAAGTTCAGCTGATGTAACGACATTTAATCGCGTTTGTGTTATATATCCAAGTGGTACAGTCCAGGTAAGTGGATATATAAAACTTGGACCAGTCGTTATCCTGAATTAAATGAATGAATGTGTGTTCCCGTGATATGTAGAGTTAATCGCGTTTACATATTATGCAAGTGGTACAGGTAAGTATATGTACGTGGTTATATATAAACATGGAAGGATTGTTATTCTAATAAAATCAATGCATGTGTACATAAGTGGTACAGGTAGGTTCGGGTAAGTGAGAATTGGAACGGCACTATCGCGCTGTTTTCTTATCGCGTATTTTCATGAAGGTACTATAGGGCCCAGGTAAGGGCAGGTGAGTATTTATTACCGTTCAGAAACATAATTATATATGGATTCAAAAGCAGGTGAGAGGTAAGATGAATTAAATGTTTGTATTGAAAAATATGTTTACAGGTAAGTGCTACAGGTAAGTACACGTATATGTTTGTAAATAAGTTCAGCTGATGTAACGACATTTAATCGTGTTTGTGTTATATATCCAAGTGGTACAGTCCAGGTAAGTGGATATATCAAACTTGGACCAACCGTTATCCTAATTAAATGAATGAATGTGTGTTCAAGTAATCGCGTTTGTTGGTGCTACATGTAAGTCCGGGTAAGTGAGAATTGGAACGACAATATCGCGCTGTTTTCTGATCGCGTATTTTCATGAAGGTACTAGGGCCCAGGTACTTGGGTCCAGGTAAGGGCAGGTGATTATTTATAACAGTTCAGAAACATAATTATATATGGATTGGAAATGTACTTTTAAAACACGAAAGTTAAAACATTATCTCTACCTGCGATTCTGTTCATCAGGTACATATACTGTTCCTGTGTTTGGGGTTCACAGGTGACGTAGATGATCGAGTAGACGTAGACGTCCTCCCCCGTTATTTTAAAATGACATTTCCAGCATACTTATAAATTGATATAAACACAATATGTCACATTGCCAATGCAAATGAAAATGACAGTTAATATCGCTGAATTGTGCAATAACAACAAGCAAGAAAATAAGTTTTATTCTTTTATTGAAACCAACATATCAAAATGCAAATAAGACATCATCGTTCGTATAGGTCTGTGCAGTAGTATATTGGGAACAGTTCTGTGCTCGATATTAGTCATCGACGTCGTCTTCGGTCTCATCACTGGTTAATTAATCCCCATTGTCATCTGACTGTGTTGGTGCTCGATATTAGTCATCGACCTCGTCTTCGGTCTCATCACTGGTTAATTCATCCCCATTGCCATCTGACTGTGTTGATTCTTCATCGTCGTCAACCAAATTATCGCTGTCAGTGGTGTCCAGATACTCTTCGATTAAATGCTTATACTTTTTTACCGTCATTCTAACGGCACTTTTCTCAGAATATCCGTCCGATATAAAGTCTGATATTGCATCCATGACTTGTTCATGTACAAGCCCATGTCGTAGCTGAATAATGTACACAAGTAAAGAAGTGTACTTTTGCAAGACGTCAGCAATATCTAATGGCTGCACTTTTAACTCCGCCTTTACTTCCGCCTCTTGTTCTGTTGCGCCTTGCTTGATATATTTGTCGTATTTTACCAGCCACCGTTCTTCGTTGCTTTTCTTAGACAGTCGCATTAGATTCTCGAATACTCTCCGTTCCTCTTCTGTGGATATGTGTCCATCGTACTCCAGTTTTGTTAGCTTCGCTGGAGTTTCGAGCATTTCGCTTTGTCTCTGTTTTTTAAATGATTCTGAGTGATTTTCTGGGCACCACTTTCTCACGTGTCGGTAAAGGTCATGTATATTTTCGAACATAATACCACAATCCTCACATGATGCTATCTCGTTTGTTTCTAGTTCCATTTCACTATCTGTCTGAGTGCCGTTGTCACTGTTGCGACGGTCGACTGGAAAGTCAGTAGACAAATGATTTGTGCTTTGATGTGGGTCTGTTCCAAATATGTTTGTTTTAAACCTGTTACATTCTAGAGTGTCAGCTTTCAAATCAAGCAGTAAATACGAGTATGGTTTTCCCGTTGCGTTCTCGAATTGTTCCATAAAATGGCTACTTCTCGTCGGATACATTTGCCTCGATAGCGATAAGACGGATTGTTTGTCCATAGGGCTTTTAAATAATATAAGGTACTGGCAATTTCTTCTTTGCGTTGGATCTTTGTTGTAGTATAGGTTCTGGTTGATAGAAATGACCGATAGATTTCTATGATGGCTGCCCTCCGTAAACAAATCGTTTATTCTATTATCTTTCACGCTCATCAAGTCATCAAGGACAACCATATTTCTAATCGCTGGATCAAAGAATGTGTCCGTTTCGATATGAAGGGGTATGCCTTGTATAAACTCCACTCTTGGTGTAACGGTCGCTCTAATGACGTCATACAATGGCTGCCATCGTCTGTACAGCCATATTATTCTTTGTGCTGGTGGATGCACTATGGTTAAATTATGTTGCAATATTCTCTTCACGAGAAAACTTTTACCAGAAGACGTGGGTCCTGAGACAATCATTGTAAATGGATGTCGGAACTTGAATTCGTTATTTGAAACTGGCTGCTCTCTCTGCAGTGGCGTCGGTGGTGGTGGTGGTGTTGATAGTGTTTGTTGAGGTGGGCCCTCCTCGCTAACTTCATATCCATCCGTGATTGGATGGTCTTTATAATGTTTGTTTCGTTTATGTCTCAGCATGGCATCTTTTCTGGAAAAGCCTTGATCGCAATCTGAACACGTATTGCTAGCCATGTTTACTCTTCGGCGTACACAGACTGAATGAGCTAGCTATCACATATTCACGTTTATGTATGGCCGGTGTTGTCGATTTGACAACAAAACATGTTATGTACATACATTTTTTGGGCAGAACAAAAGACAAACAACTAATATGTTTAATTTTATTTATTTATATCTACAAGATTGATTTACAACACACGGGTAATACGTTGCACAACACGGAAATGTTTGCTCTATAAAAGCGTACACGTAATAATCGTTATTTGCATAATCACTGAACTGTGTCACAACGTCCTTCATTGTCTTCCCACGCAGTCGCAGCATGAGATAAAACAAACAGTATTGTCCACACACGTTTGAACCGTTATTCTGCAAACGCAATGTATTGCCAATGAATGACGTGGAGTTACGTTGCAAACATTGTACAAAATAATCGTTGTAAAATCCAGGTGGTTTCCCGTAGCTGTCAAAGAATTCGGCTCTTCCATCACCGTTGAAGTAGATCGCGCACCAGTGGGTTCCAGGTTGATGGTCACTGTCCGTGTTGACTATAATTGCGCCATTTTTTATTCCTCTTGGAATCCGGTTGGCCGGGTATACCCCTTTGACATGTTTTCGCAGCACATAATCGCAGTTAATGCGACACAATAAATCTGACGTTCTCATAGACATGTTCATTCGGTTATTATATCACGTTGTTCGTTGATTTCGAAGTAGCCTGGTGCCTCGCTGTAGACAATACATGTCATTGTTTCTGGTAGTGGGGTCGAAAATTGAACATCTAGTCTAATACTGCCAGTTTTCACGAGATTTATGAAGGACTTCTGTCCGTCGTAGAATGGTTCTAGTTGAAATACAAACAACGTGCTACCAGATGAAAAGTCGTCCTCATTCAAATCGTTTCCACTGTCCGATTTCCACTTGTTGGCAAATCTAAACAAATCGGTAAATGCGCGTGCTGTCGTTCGTCCTGTAGTTTTATCGAAGTTCACTTTTACTGGAGCTCCACCCACCGGTACACCATCAGCATATATGCATATTTCGTTTATATCGCAATTTTGAAAATTGAATGGATTCTTTTTATAGTTGCCCGAAACGGCCGATGTCTCGACAAAGGCAATCGCTATCTTTACCGGTGTCACTCCCTGAAGAACTGAGTCCCAGTAGAAGCTTGTAGATCCTTTGGCCACGCTCTGTAGGCGACATTCGGTTCTTGTATAGGGATATTTAGCGTTTACGTCTTTCAATATTTCGGCGTGTCCGTAGAGTAGGGCAGGATTTACTTTAATTTTTCGCGCCAAAAGGCATACATCTAGAAGTTCAACAGCAAAACCTGGCCCAGCAACGTTTGACACGAGGCAGAAATTTGGTGTAGATCGGTATAGCTTCAATCTGACATCGCATTGATTCAATAGATATCGACCCATGTTAAAAAATGGGTGATATATCGGGCCACACAAATCCGTGACTTTAGACAAAGACACCACGGCTGCACGATTGGCTAAGCCACCGTTCGAGCCACCTATGTCGGGGTCATCTATGGCATCATTGTCGTCTTTGACAAACAACTGCGTTTTCATCTGCGATAAATTGCAGTCCTCTCCATTTTTCAATAGCGACTGTATCATGGCGATGTACGGGTTATGGTTACATATCGACGTAATTTTGTTCTGTAGCGTGACCTCGGTGGTTTGAAACAATGATTGCAGAAATAAATTCACCGGCCCTACTTTGTCTGTAACTTCTAAATTGCTCCCATCAGATTTCGTCAATTTCAGTTTCACGTACAGCATAGAGCCATTAAGATCGAGATAGTCCAAACTGTTTGCTGCCGATATGCGAAACTCGATAGGTACATCTCCGCTCAGTTGAGACAGTGGTCGAATCTCTTGGAACGTAGCGTCAGATACCGCAACTTGCGTTGGTGGTAAATCAAACAGAGACAACTCAGCGGGCATTGCCTCGCTAAAACCTTCGCTACTCAACTTTGCCATTTTGTTTTATTTGAATATGTCTCTCTTAGTACGTACAAATAGATTTCTGCTTCGTTTAGTAGTCGATTTTCGTTTCTTTGCTGTCTTTCTTCCCTTCTCCTTTGTCTGCGATGTCTTTCCCTTTCGAGTGTTTACGCCTCGACTGACCGTCTTGCGTTTGCGTTTGCCTTTTATACGTTTAATGGCACTCTCAACACGCTCCGTGGCCGCTTCGACTGGTGAAACGAGCTTGACATTCACGCTATCCACTGATGGCGTACTCGTTTCTTTCTCTTCAATAAT
>JBEVXV010000949.1:0-2183 GCA_040505915.1 Sedimenticola sp.
CTCAGTGGTTAGAGCACTTGGCTTGCAAGACGAGGGTCGTGTGTTCGAATCCCGCCATGTCCAAATAGTGTTCACTGTCATAAATTAATTTATTATTTAAGTCCTGTATCTCCATGGCAGGCCGGACCCATAGATATATATAGTGGTTGCGAGGACTAAAACTATATATAATAAGTTCCTAAGGGAACAAGGAGGAATAGAATAGTTAATGAGTCATAAAAACGCAACAAATTTATGTGTCTAGAATTTTTAAATGTTTACCTCTTTTTAAATTATCTTCGCAAATGTGTTCAGCTGTTCTACTCATTTTCATACAATACCACAAATGCATTATTCAAATGGATTAGTCTTGTCCATACAGGTCAAAATCCAGCTAGACGGCCTGCAGTCAGAACATATTGTAACCGTTGTGGCTCATGTCGTGGAAAACAAAACAAGTTTCGAGTCCCGGGGCGTGTACAGGGCAAATAGAGAAGGCAATGTGGACATGCAGGTGGACGCGTCACTGGATGGCACTTACACAGGTTTAGTCTGTCTTCTGTTTTGTTTTAATGTTATTCTTAATTCCCCTGAACAAAAAACCCACAGATTTTGGCAGCACAGTCGTCCTATGATGTATTTTATCTAAACTTTGTTCCGTATGTTTCTTGTAATCTCAGGCTTAGACTGAAGCAAACTTAGGATCAACCAATCAGCGTGCTTGCGTCTGAGGAGTTTTATAACCTCCTGGGCCTTACTACTGTGGTTATACATCCAAATATAGACTAAATATAGACTTGTATCTTGCAGGTGTCGATGGGATGGGCCTAATCTGGAGCATACATTCGGGAGGTGGTCGGGGCAACGGGATGCGCCTGGTAAAGAAAGACGTCACATCGCCAATGGTGTACAATCTCAAACTGTTCAATGGCGTCATTGAGGACACCGCCAGTGTGGAAGGACAACATATCACAGAGACGACCGTAGATCGGTGTTACATGAGGGATGGCGTGAGGCGAATACCGGTGAAAGATGGGAAGTTGAGAGGAACAATATTCATTCCAGAAGGTAATTTAACTCAGACTGCGCAAAGCATTCTGGGTCAGGTGCCCGTTTCATTAAAGTTGTTATGACTAGCATGATCGTAATAATCTTCTTAGGAACTACTAATAGAGATACTGAATGATGCCTAATAAGTTTTTCAGAATATGCTCACCAACGTATTAATTAGTCGTACAAAGCTTAAGTGAAACGGGACTTCGAGCCAGTTTCTCTTAAGCTTAACTTTTTGTAAGAATTTTCCCACGAACCTCTTAGCCATCCTTCAGAACTTCTTCGTCGGATATAGCTTAGTGAAACAGGCCCCGATTCTTAGATCTGATATATTTTTGTATAATATATTGTTCTGACATTTGCTACCGTCATTAAACTGACTTAGGTAATTGATGTCGAACGTTGACGGCACTTATTTACTGGGCACATTCGCATTAGTGCTGAAGGTTTCAACACCGTTCCTGTACATTTAGGGACGTAATCACATCTGTTGAATGAGAATTCGGCTAATAAAATGCATTCCATAAGACTGGTTTATGTGGCAGGAGTCCATGTGCAAACTAGGCTCGTTCAGTAGTAGGTCTATATGTAACCTTCAAACTGGCGCTACTGTAAAGCAATAGGTGCCAGGCTATTTATACCCACATTTGAAAAATTATTGGTATATTGTTTTGTCACGGGTGTCCGTCCGGCTGTCCGTCCGGGTCACGTGTCTTGTGTACTTGTAAACGTTAATATCAGGCTTCAAACTTGTTATGTAACATTCTTATGGTACATGTATGTAGCTGTGCATATGATTTTACCCCAGGGTCATGCATTGTCTCACACTTTCCAACTTCTCTTGTCAATTTCTTGTCATATTGGAAATGCAGATGTGTTTAAAAATATTCACATGGAGTATCTCCCCCTTTTTCAGACAATTTTCAAAAGTGTGTATCATGCGAAAGTTTCCGTCGCTCTTTCTGGTTTTTGTCGCGCCCGCTTGCGGAAAGCGCGATATAGTCGGCACTCTGGCATACGTACGTCCATACGTCCGTCCGTACGTGTGTCCGGTTAACGTTTTTGGTTGAAGTTTTTCAGTATACTATATCTCTGCAACTGCTTCACCCATTACCTTGAAACTTCACATGGGTGTTTATCATCATCCATAT
>JBEVXV010000950.1:0-35335 GCA_040505915.1 Sedimenticola sp.
TCTATTTTGCATCGGAACCGGATCACTGCTGTTATTTGAATAAAATACAGCCATTGGAACCGGTGTTGATCGAACACGATATCTGGATCAAGCGAAGTATCTCGCTTGATTTACGCGAGTAGCTCGGCAATTTATGGTACCTCAGGCGATATTGTTAATTACAAAACAGTGCCGCACCCAACGACCTATTACGGTATATCAAAATTACGTGGTGAAGAGCATGTGAAGCGGCTTCGATCCAAGCTTCCTACCTATACTATTCGCACTGCTAATGTTTATGGGTATAGCAAGAGCATGCGCTTCGATGCAAAGATTAACCGATACATGATGGATGCGGCAGCGGGCCAAAGAATTACCATAAATGGTTCGGGAAATCAGGCTCGTGCCTACATTCATGTGGATGATGCGACTCGTGTATTTGATGGGTTGCTGACCAGTACCATTACACCGGATACCTATGACTTAGTTGCACGAAATCTCAGTATTCATGACATTACGGAAGGGGTGACCACCGTATTTCCAGAAACCGAACTGCTGTTTATCAATCAACATGTAGAGCCCTGGGAACTGCAGGTGGAGCTTGATTCTCGACTGGATCACTTACTGCAACATCCTGGGCATGAGTTTTTGGATGAAATAACCGAATTCAAGAAGCAGTTTACAATCGGTTTTGAAAGCTAATCTATAAGCACTTTCCTCCAATGTGTCATTAATATAGACGCCTTGCTGCAATTTATGTGAGTAGGAGAGACTAACGCCCCCCGTTGCCGAGAGTAGGGCGTAGAGTGCCTCAGATTGTAGCGATGCGAGACTGAGATCTCGGCAAATCGTTGGTATTGCGTCTGTTTGAAAACCTGCCAGGCGCACTCACAGAGTTTCTTGGTGACCTGACCACCGAGCGTACCGTGTAGCTCATCAATCTGTGCCAGCCGACGGATAACCTCCTGCTTGTATTTGGAGGTAAAACCCTTCACGGTGCGCTGTCGGCACTGAAACCGCCCTCTCTTCTGGTACCATTTTATTAACCTTGTGATCTGTGCTCTGAAGTAGCCGCTGGTCTGTTTCAGATAGCGACGTATAAGCCCGCGATCCGCCTTGCCAAGCGTCATATACCGGAATCGTACTAGCGTCCCTTGAATCCAGCGGTAGCACTCAGTCTTTGAGGGGATAGTTATCTCCATGACTGAGGCACCATCCAGATATTGACGGACCTGTTCGAGTGTTTCAATGTGAGAATCGTTCATGATGGTTTTCATACATCCATCATGGACAGAATCCGGTCTCTTCAGGCTCATTTCATATTGGAAGAGGCTGAGGCTGGCAATATCCACGATAATCAGCTATTAATAGGACTGTCGGGAAACTATTTCATATTGAATGTCACTGCTGTCCCGTTAACTCCCTCTCCCCTTTGGGGTGAGGGTTGGGGTGAGGGGGGGTCAATAGATAAGTCGTTGATTTAATTCACCCTCACCCTGGCCCTCTCCCTCATAGGGAGAGGGAATGTTCTATTGCAGTATGTCATGTTGCTGTTGATATATGCGCCCTAAAAAACACATCCACACAAGGAGTTACTGAAAAATACTACAAAGTTAACGGGACAGCAGTGATTGAATGTAGAGGCATACATGGGATATAGGAGGCTAGTTTCCCGTTTTTTTCAGACAGATTCCTTGCTATTGACTCAGAAAGGTACATTGTAGATTATTATGCGATGGGCGTTTGTAGACTACGAGAACACAGGATCATTAGAATCTATTGATGTTGTGAAATTTGACCGCACCATAGATATCACTGAGGAGCCTTTTATATGAAAAAGATCACTACATTTGCAGTAATAATCACGACTGCTACCGTGCTTTCTTCTCTTGTTATGGCAGAGACTCAAACCGATGAACATGTACTTTCCCCTCCTATGGTTAAACAGACTGCGGCCGATAAGGTTGCTCTAAACGCCCTTGCTGAATATGAAATTTGTATAGCCGAGGGAAGAATTTCTTGTAGAGGGGAAGCAACAAACTTACTTGGAATAGACATATTTGCTCTTTCCCGTTCATTTCAATTTGCAATTACTTCTGCGCAACAACACTCTGTAAAAGGAGGTTTAAATAAAGCTGCCTCTGATACTGAATACCAATGAGTTATGTGGCAGAGCCCTGCCGAGCTGAGGTTAAAGAATCGCGGCTTTTTTTGCCCACCATGGGTGAAGCGTTGTAAGTAACGCATATAATCTTGACCGGAAGCGACTCAAGCTAAAAATAGCTGCCATCCCGGCGCAGGCAGGTATCCAGATTCGACCACTGCGGTCGATCCATGGGTTCAGCTTTTTAGCTTAATGACGATCCGTAGTGTGCAGCCACATAGCGTTCGACGATCTGCTGAAACTCCCCGGCTATCCCATCACCTTTGAGCGTCACCGTCTTCTCTCCATCTTCATAGACCGGAGCCACCGGTGTTTCACCCGTGCCTGGGAGGCTGATGCCGATATTGGCATGTTTGCTCTCACCTGGGCCGTTGACCACACAGCCCATTACCGCCACGGTCATGGCCTCGACACCGGGATACTGCTCTTTCCACAAGGGCATCTGTTCTCTCAGATAGGCTTGGATATCCTGGGCGAGCAGCTGAAATAGGGTACTGCTGGTGCGACCACAGCCAGGACAGGCAATAACCATGGGGGTGAAGGCGCGTAGCCCCATGGACTGAAGTATCTCCTGAGCCACCACCACCTCCTGAGTGCGAGCGCCTCCGGGTTCAGGGGTAAGGGAGATACGGATGGTGTCGCCAATGCCCTCTTGCAGCAGTACTGCCAAGGCGGCGGTAGAGGCGACAATCCCTTTGGAGCCCATACCCGCTTCTGTGAGCCCAAGGTGCAGGGCATAGTCACACTGCTGTGCCAGTTCACGGTAGACGCCGATCAGGTCCTGCACTCCGCTCATCTTCACCGAGAGGATGATGCGGTCTCTGCCCAAACCCAACGCTTCGGCCTTCCGGGCACTCTCCAGGGCGGAGGTTACCATGATCCGGCGGATCATCTGGTCGTGATCCAGTAGGTCCGCAGAGCGGGCATTTTCGTCCATCATCCGCACCACCAACTCCTGGTCCATACTGCCCCAGTTGACGCCGATGCGTACCGCTTTGTCATGGCGCACCGCCATACCGATCATGGCGGCAAACTTATCATCCCGCTTATCGCCACGCCCAACATTACCAGGATTGATACGGTACTTCTCCAGCGCCTGAGCACAGGCCGGATACTGCTCCAGCAGTTTGTGGCCGTTGAAGTGAAAATCCCCCACCAGCGGGACATCACAGCCCATCTTATCCAGGGACTGACGTATCTCAGGTACCGCCTCGGCTGCCGCCTCGGTGTTGACGGTAAGGCGTACCAGCTCTGATCCAGCCTCTGCCAGCTGCCGTACCTGCTCGGTGGTGGCAACCACATCTGCCGTATCGGTATTGGTCATTGACTGAATCACCACCGATGCGTTGCCGCCGACGGTGACGCTGCCAACCCGCACAGGGACGGTGGTATGGCGTTTTACTGGAGATTCAGACATAAGAGAACGTCCTTTGTGGAACCAGAGAATAGATCAAGAACAGCGGATCATAGAGCATACGAAGGTACACAGAGAGCACGGATACAAACGTAACTTCTCAAAATGTCCGTGCCATAGGGGTTGGGGTCGAAGTCGATTGCCCACATGGATGTGGGTAATCGACTCCGACCCCTGCCGTAGATAATTCAAATAGATATAATTGATGGCATTCCCATCTGGAGTCCGCACGAAAACATTGGCTCTTTCTTGATAAAGCAAGTTTATCAAATCAGCCAGTCTTCGTACCTGTATGGCTTCCACAATCACAACGATTATCGCGATGTTTGCCCTGTGGGGTAAATCAAACCTGCATTACTCTACCTCCTGCATCCATGCAGTCGTGCGTCCCGCTTTTATTCGATGCCACCCCGCCGTGCAGCCACCCGCAGGCGCAGGGCGTTGAGCTTGATGAAGCCTTCTGCATCTTTGTGATCGTAGGCACCCTCATCCTCTTCGAAGGTGGCGATATCCTCATCGAACAGGCTGTTGGTTTCAGATTTACGACCGGCGACGATGATGTTGCCCTTGTAGAGTTTCATACGCACGGTGCCATTGACCACTTCTTGGGTATGATCAATCAGCGCCTGCAACGCCTCACGCTCCGGGCTCCACCAGTAGCCGTTGTAGACCATGTTGGCATACTTGGGCATCAGCTCATCTTTCAAATGGGCCGCTTCGCGATCAAGGGTAAGAGACTCCATGGCACGGTGAGCACGTAGCATGATGGTACCGGCGGGGGTCTCGTAGCAGCCGCGGGATTTCATACCAACATAGCGGTTCTCAACGATATCGTCACGACCGATGCCGTTCTCGCCGCCTACCCTATTGAGGTACTCCATAACCGTTGCCGCCGTCATCGCCTCGCCATTAATAGCGACGATATCACCCTTCTCATAGGTAAGTTCTAAATAGGTAGGTTCATCAGGGGCCTTCTCGGGAGAGACGGTCCAGCGCCACATATCCTCCTCAGGCTCTGCCCAAGGGTCTTCGAGGATGTCACCCTCGTATGAGATGTGCAGCAAGTTGGCATCCATAGAGTAGGGCGACTTTTTTCCCTGCTTCTTGAAATCAACCGGTATGCCGTGCTCTTCAGCATAGGCCATCAGTTTTTCACGGGAGAGCAGATCCCATTCGCGCCAGGGGGCGATCACTTTCACATCCGGCATCAAGGCGTAGGCACCCAGCTCGAAGCGAACTTGATCGTTACCCTTGCCGGTAGCACCGTGGGAGATGGTGTTGGAACCGGTCTCTTTGGCGATCTCTATCAGCCGCTTGGCGATCAGGGGACGGGCAATAGAGGTACCGAGCAGATACTCCCCCTCATAGATGGCGTTGGCGCGGAACATCGGGAAGACGTAGTCTCGGGCGAACTCTTCGCGCAGATCCTCGATGTAGATCTCCTTGATACCGGCGGCCTCCGCCTTGGCGCGGGCAGGCTCGACCTCTTCGCCCTGGCCGATATCGGCGGTAAAGGTCACCACCTCGCACTTATACTCGTCCTGTAACCACTTAACGATAATCGAGGTATCCAGTCCACCGGAATAAGCCAGTACGACCTTGTTGACGCCAGACTCTGACATGAGGGTTTGCTCCGAATGTAGATAGGGCCGTTTTTATCGCGGCCACCGTAAAAAAGTAAGCGGGAAATTATACCGTAGTTATCGCCAGAACCTAGTCCATCATGGGTAATTAGCCGTAAATAAACACGAATGTACGCAAATAAAAAATTCTTTACTTACGCTTACGCGGTGGCGGCAGGTCGGTGATACTCCCCTCCACCACCTCGGCGGCGAAACAGATCGTCTCATTCAGCGTGGGATGAGGATGAATGGTCAAGCCAATATCCCCTGCATCTGCGCCCATCTCCAGCGCCAGCACCGTCTCACCAATCAACTCACCGGCATTGACACCGACGATACCGGCTCCAAGAATCCGTTTGGTCTCAGGATCAAACAACAGTTTGGTCATACCCTCATCGCGACCTATTCCCAATGCGCGACCAGAGGCGGCCCAGGGGAATGCGCCCTTCTCATACGCGATTCCCTGAGCCTTTGCTTCTGTTTCGGTCAGCCCCATCCAGGCCACTTCAGGATCGGTGTAGGCGACCGAGGGGATGGTGAGTGGATCGAATAGTGCGTGCTGTCCGGCGATCGTCTCGGCAGCCACTTTCGCTTCATGGGTTGCCTTGTGGGCCAGCATAGGATTGCCCACCACATCACCGATAGCATAGATATTGGGCACATTGGTGCGCATATGCTGATCCACCGGAATAAAGCCCCGCTCATCGACATTGACTCCCGCATGTTCAGCACCCACCAACTTACCGTTGGGTTGGCGACCCACCGCTACCAACACCCGGTCGTAGGTCTGTGGTTTCTCCGGTGCCTTCTTGCCTTCGAAAAAGACCGTCAGCCCCCCTGCCTGGGCCTTGATCTCAGTCACTTTTGTCTCAAGCATGATGCTATTGAACTTGCTGTTAAGGCGCTTCTGTAGTGGTCGCACAAGATCTTTATCGCAGCCGGGAATCAGGCTCGGTTGAAGCTCTACCACATCAATCTGGCTCCCCAGGGTGCTGTAGACGGTACCCATCTCCAAGCCGATAATGCCGCCACCGACCACCAGCATTTTTTTTGGTAACTCTTCCAGCGCCAGCGCACCGGTAGAGTTAATCAGACGAGGGTCATCGTTGGGAAAGCCGGGAATCTCCACCGGCCTGGAGCCACAAGCGATAATGGCATTATCGAAATCGATGGTGCGGCGCCCCTCTGCCGTCTCCACGGCGATACGATTGGGCGATTCAAACTGAGCCCAGCCCTGAACCACCTCCACCTTGCGTTTCTTTGCCAGTGCAGAGAGCCCCTGGGTGAGCCGCCCTACCACTTTCGCCTTACCGGCTCGCAGCTTTTCGAGATCGACCTTCGGCTTACCGAAACTGATCCCCATAGACTCCATCTCTGCCGCCTCGTTGATCACATCCGCCGCATGGAGCAGCGCCTTGGAGGGTATACAACCCACATTGAGACAGACACCGCCGAGGCTGGCGTGACGCTCAATCAACACGACTTTCAACCCTAGATCTGCCGCCCGGAAAGCAGCCGTGTAGCCCCCTGGGCCGGCGCCAAGAACAACCACCTCAGCCAACATATCAGCAGCACCTTTTATTGCCCCCGAGACGGGCGCCGCACTGGGCTCATGGCGGGTATCGGCAGTTTCACCCTCGCCAAGCTCCATGCTGAGAATAGCGCCCCCCTTGGTGATGGCATCCCCTACCTTCACCTTCAGCTCTTTCACTTTTCCGGCATGAGGCGATGGAATCGTCATGGTGGCCTTGTCACTCTCCAGCGTGATCAGCGCATCCTCGACCTCCAGGCGGTCACCGTTCGAGACCAGTACCTCAATAATATCGACTGACTCGAAATCACCGATATCGGGCAGTGTGACCTCAACAATATTGCTCATCTTTTTTCCTTCATTGGCTTTAGGGTTGGCATTTTTATATCTGTTCAGCTTCAGATACCAGGATGCATGATTATAGGGGGCTCATCCACCTCTTATGGAATCACTTTTTTTCATCGCACATTTTGTAGGGTGCGCTCTCTTGAGGTGAGATGGGTATACGATACTGGATAGTTACACATTTTTTAATTGTAACTATTCTGTGGCCCCTGTTACGAGGCTATTTTTACCAGGGGTCAAGATTGATTGCACCAAGATTGATGGAAAATCACTGCTGTCCCGTTAACTCCCTCTCCCCTTTGGGGAGAGGGTTGGGGTGAGGGGGATCTATAGATAAGTCGTTGATTTAATTCACCCTCACCCTGGCCCTCTCCCTCATAGGGAGAGGGAATGTTCTATTGCAGTATGTCATGTTGCTGTTGATATATGCGCCCTAAAAAACACCTCCACCAAAGGAGTTACTGCAACATACTACAAAGTTAACGGGACAGCAGTGATGGCAAATGCACCTTTTTACTACGCAATGCTTCCGCTCCCACAGCTACAGCAACAAACGCCGAATATCTGTGAGCAAGCCTGAGAGCAAGCGGGTGAAGCGGGCTGCCTGAGCACCGTCGATCACCCTATGATCGTAAGAGAGTGATAGTGGCAAGGTAAGCTTGGGATTGAAGGCTTTCCCATCCCATACCGGCTTCATGTAGCTGCGGGAAACCCCAAGGATAGCCACCTCAGGCGCATTAATGATCGGTGTAAATGCACTCCCCCCTATGCCACCGAGGCTTGAAATAGTAAAACAGCCCCCCTCAAGATCAGCCGGTGACAGCTTAGCTTCACGGGCACGCCTACTGATATCCATCAACTCCTTAGCCAGGTCGTAGATACCCTTCTTATCCACATCACGGATCACCGGCACCATCAAACCATTGGGTGTATCGACGGCGATACCGATGTGGATATATTTTTTGTAGATCAGGCCGCTGCCGTCGGGACTCAGGGAGCTGCTGAACTCTGGCTGCTGCTGCAAAGCACCGACACAGGCATTCAGAAGAAAAGGCATGAAGGTAAGTTTGATATCCTGCTTGGCAGCAACGCCCTTCTGCGCCTGGCGAAACGCCTCAAGCTCGGTGATATCCGCTTCATCAAACTGGGTAACATGGGGAATATTGAGCCAGCAAGCCGTGAGATGTGCGCCACTGATCTTCTTGATCCGGCTGAGAGGTCGCTCCTCAATCTCACCAAACCTGGAGAAATCTACTAGCGGGACGGAGGGGAGCTGAAGCCTTCCACTGGATAACTCATCGCCACAGCCACCACTTAGCCTCTGTTTAATATGGTTCTGCACATCATCCCGAGTGATGCGTCCTTTATTGCCACTGCCCTTCAGACACAACAGGTCAACACCCAACTCCCTGGCAAAGCGGCGCACAGAGGGGCTGGCATGGGTACGCTCAGAAAAGATATCTGGTGAGGTGATCGCCACCGGTGGCTGCTTCGTCGCCTGCTCGCCCGGTAGACGCCGCACTTGATTAAACGCTGGCTCTGGTTCAGACGCTGGGACAGGGGCGGGGGCCTGGACAATCTCAACCTCCTCGGCGGCAGGGGCCGGGGGTTCACCTGCTATAGCGCTCTCCTCTGTTATCGCCTCACCCTCAGACTGGAGCATTAGCAGCAGATCGCCTTCACCGATGGTATCTCCAACCTTGACCACAACCGCCTTGACCCTGCCTGCATGGGAAGAGGGTATCTCCATTGTCGCCTTGTCGCTCTCCAGTGTGACAAGGGAGTGATCTACCTCAATGCGGTCTCCAGTCGAGACCAGCACCTCAATAACCTCCACTCCGGAAAAATCGCCGATATCTGGAACTAAAACCTTTATCTCACTACCCACGCTGGATCCTCCAACAAGCCCGGATATCTCTCCTAAGCTGAAAATCAAACAGGTTCACCGTCATACCGTAACCGGATTGGGCTTTTCCGGGTCGATGCGATACTTCTTAATCGCCTTTGCAACCACGGAGGCGTCAACCGCGCCCTCATCTGCCAGGCTCTTGAGGGCAGCGACAGTGATGTAGTAGCGATTGATTTCAAAGAACTTGCGCAACTCGCTACGCTGATCACTGCGACCATAACCATCGGTTCCGAGCACGCTGTAGCTTTGTGGTACAAACGAACGTATCTGATCAGCATAAGAGCGGATGTAATCAGTGGCGGCCAACACCGGCCCCTTCCCCTTCTGCAGCTGCTGCTCTACATAGCTTATCCGCGGTGGTTTCTCTGGGTGGAGCATATTCCAGCGCTCTACATCCAGCCCATCCCGACGCAGCTCGTTAAAACTGGTCACACTCCAGACATCCACAGAGATATTGAACTCCCGCTCCAATAGATCGGCGGCGGCAATCACCTCACGCAGGATCGCACCACTACCCAGTAGCTGAGCCCGCAACTTCTTACGCCCGCCTCTCCTATAGAGATACATCCCCTTAAGAATTCCCTCCTCCACTCCTTTCGGCATGGCAGGCTGGGGGTAGTTTTCATTCATCACCGTAATGTAATAGAAGACATTCTCCTGCTCCTGGACCATACGACGAATGCCATCCTGTACCACCACCGCCAACTCATAGGCAAAGGCAGGGTCATAGGAGATGCAGTTGGGGATCATTGCCGCATGTAGATGACTGCTGCCGTCCTGGTGCTGTAACCCTTCACCCGCAAGCGTTGTGCGACCGGCAGTACCACCGATCAGGAAGCCTCGCGCCTGCATGTCACCCGCCGCCCAGGCGAGATCTCCGATACGCTGGAAGCCGAACATCGAGTAGTAGATATAGAATGGAATCATGCTGATCCCATGGTTGCTGTATGAGGTGGCAGCCGCGATCCATGAGGAGATGGCACCCGCCTCATTGATCCCCTCCTCAAGAATCTGCCCCTTCTTATCCTCGCGGTAGTACATCACCTGATCCGAGTCCACCGGCGTATAGAGCTGCCCCACAGAGGAGTAGATACCGAGTTGACGGAACATCCCCTCCATGCCAAAGGTGCGTGCCTCATCGGGGATGATCGGCACGACGAACCTGCCCAGCTGCTTGTCCCGTATCAGTATCGTCAGCAAGCGAACAAAGGCCATGGTGGTGGACATCTCTTTTTCACCACTCCCCTCAAGCAGCGTCTTAAAACTCTCCAGGGGTGGCGCTTTAAGCTTAGGCGCATCAGTAAATCGTGCGGGCAAATAACCGCCCAGCGCCTGACGCCGCTCCTGCATATACTTCAGCTCAGGGCTATCCGCCGCTGGCTTATAGAAGGGCGCGGCATTGAGCTGCTCATCAGGAATAGGGATATTGAAGCGGTCACGGAATGCTCTCAACGCCACCTCTCCCATCTTCTTTTGGGAGTGAGTAATATTCTGCCCCTCACCGGCTACGCCCATGCCATAACCCTTCACCGTCTTGGCCAGAATCACTGTCGGTTGACCACTATGCTTGACCGCTGCCGCATAGGCGGCGTAGACCTTGTGGGGGTCATGGCCACCGCGGTTGAGACGCCATAGATCCTCGTCGGTCATAGTGGCGACCATCTCCTCCAACTCCGGGTATTTGCCAAAGAAGTGTTCGCGAGTGTAGGCACCCCCCTTCGCCTTGTAGGCCTGATAGTCACCATCCACACACTCCTCCATGCGTTTCAGCAGCAGCCCCTTCTTATCCCGGGCGAGCAGAGGATCCCAGTAGCTCCCCCATACCACCTTGATCACATTCCAGCCGGCACCACGGAATCCCGCCTCCAACTCCTGGATAATCTTGCCGTTGCCACGCACCGGACCATCAAGACGCTGCAGATTGCAGTTGACCACAAACACCAGATTATCAAGCCGCTCACGCCCCGCCAGGGAGATAGCACCCAGCGCCTCGGGCTCATCCATCTCACCATCACCCATAAAGGCCCAGACTTTGCGCTGGTCTGTCCCTACCACACCGCGATCATTGAGGTAGCGCATAAAGCGCGCCTGATAGATCGCCATCAACGGGCCAAGCCCCATTGAAACCGTGGGAAACTGCCAGAACCTCGGCATCAACCAAGGGTGAGGATAGGAGGAGAGACCGCCACCATTGACCTCCTGACGAAAGTTGTGGAGCTGATCCTCGCTAATACGCCCTTCAAGATAGGCACGGGCGTAGATGCCTGGAGCGGAGTGCCCCTGAAAGAAGACCAGATCACCATCTCTGGCATCACTGCGACCACGGAAGAAGTGATTGAACCCGACATCAAAGAGTGTGGCGGCTGAAGCGAAGCTGGAGATGTGCCCACCAAGCTCTGTCGATATGCGGTTGGCCTGCACCACCATCGCCATGGCATTCCAGCGAATAAATGAGCGAATCCGTCGCTCCATAGCGCGATCGCCAGGGAAGCGCTCCTGCTGGGTGACAGGGATAGTGTTTACATAGGCGGTGTTTGCACTATGCGGGAGGTAAGCACCGGAGCGGCGCGCCTTGTCAATCAGACGTTCAATAAGATAGTGGGCCCGATCAGTACCTTCGTTTTCCAGTACGCCGTCAAGCGCCTCAAGCCACTCCTGAGTCTCCTGGGGATCGATATCCGCTTTCATACCATAAGCTCTCTATACATCTACATTGATTACTTCGTAACTATTCAGCTGGGTTTGGGGTCGGAGTCGATTGCCCACATGAATGTGGGTAAGGCGCGTGAGCTGGGAGCGGAAGCATTGCGCCGTAAAAAGTTGCATTATCTACCCATCTTGACGCAATCGACTCCGACCCCTGATGAAAACAGCCCCAAACTAAAGTAGGTATAGCTGAATAGTTACATTATTTCTTTATTTAATTAGCAATAGCAGGCTTATAGAATCAAAGAATCGTTTATTATGCTTTTTATTAACTCTCTATATTGATATTACCAATACAAAGAATTATATACAGCAACCCACTTTTCTAATACGACAAATTAATTATGGGTATAAAAAAAGCGCCGCCGATAGATACCGGAGGCGCTTCTCTTAGCATGGCTCCCCGCTTGAGGAGCCGACATCTCAAACGAGATTAAATCTCTTTGTTGGCACGGCGATCTTCCATGCTCTTACGCATGGCGGCCTGCTGCTCTTTAGCGGCACTACGCTGCTCTTCAACACGCGTCATCATCGCGGCGCGACGCTCTTCCATCTGCTTGATCCTCGCATCGCGACGGGCAGTGAAGTCACCATTAGGACGCTCGAAAGCAGGACGAGCAAACGGCGGTGGCTGCTGACCGGCAAACTGCTCGGCATATTTGCGCTGTGCTTCGATAGCATCCTGCATCGCCTTGGCCTGCTGCTCAGCGAAAGCTTCCCGCTGCTCGTCCATAGCCTTTTGCTGCTCTTCGGTTAGTGGAGCGGGAGCGCCGTAACCGTAAGGAGCGCCGTAACCATAGGGAGCATTATGACCGTAACCACGGCCATATCCGTTGCCGTTGCCGTTGCCGTAACCATTGCCACTGGCGCTACTGCTGCCACCGAAGCTCATGCTGAAAGAGCCGGAAGCATCACCGGAGCCATCACCGAAACCTGAACCATTGTTGCCCCAACCGTTATTGCCCCACCAGGCACTTGCGGTCATCGACATAGTAGTGAGCGTTGCAGCAGCAACCAACTTGATAAATTTGTTCATTTTATGTGTCCTGTAATAATTATTTATCGGTGTCATGAGAACGGCGGGGGTGGGCAGTCACCATAATCAACCCAAAATCCACCAAACTCAGAAATAAGACCCGACATAAGAGATATTTTTCAGCACATCCCTGTGCCGACACACGCTCCAGAGCGCGTGCTCAACGCTCCCTATTTAGCGGGTGCCGCAGGTGCTGCGGGAGCTGGCGCTGCAGGGGCTGGCGGCGCTGGAGGTGCCGGGTAGCCGTAGGGAGCACCATAGCCGTAGGGAGCACCATAGCCATAAGGTGCACCATAACCGTAGCCGCGACCATTGTAGTCATTGTAACCACTGCCGTTGCCGTAGCCGGAACCGCGACCACTGAAGCTCATGTTGAAATCACCCATCATGTCGCCCCAGCCATCACCCCAGCCGTTGTTACCCCAGCCGTTGTTACCCCAACCGTTGTTACCCCAACCGTTGTTACCCCAGCCGTTGTTACCCGAACCGTTGTTCCAAGGACCACCCCACCAGGCGGACGCAGATGCAGACGCAACGAGCATTGCGGCAATAGCAACAGATTTAACTATTTTATTCATAACTATTCTCCATGAATATCTCTAGATATGTTTGGTCTTCTCTTAAGAAAGCCTCTCACTACCCTGCCTTCATGGTGAAATAGAATATTAGTAGTTGCTTAATTTAGCAAATAGTATTTTTTTATATAGGATCAAATTTATTTATAGCTGGCCTTTTTATGACTCTACATCATATGAAGAGATGTACCCTGTCAGGGGCTTATGGGAGCGACCTCTCGGATCGCGATGAAACAACCACTAGGGTACAAATACCTATCGCGCTTCGAGAAAGCGCGCCTACAGAACATGCGGCGAAAAATGTGATTCTATAGGGGGCAAATCAACACCCCCTATAATCACGCACTGGGGCATCTGAAGCTGAATAGTTGCAAAAAAAAACCTCCTTGAAGGAGGTTTGTGGTGACTTGGAGTGAGCTTACTCAAACTCGGGATCCAGGGGTGGATTACCATCGTAGACATCACTGCGGCGCTTCTGCAGATAGGCATCACGAGAAAACTCATAAGGATCAAGAGCGGCCTCCTCCATCACGCGACTGGCACCGAGAAGATCAGCCCGCTTATCTATCCCGCGCAGGGCAACAAGGGCATTACGCCGGGAGTTTGGCGTCACATAAGAGACCGGATCGGTGTACCAGTCAACAACAATCCCAAAGACTCTACGACCGCTGCTCGGCCCCAGTATCGGTAATACAATGTAGGGACCGGGGCCAGCACCCCAAGCACCTAAGGTCTGGCCGAAATCCTCACCATACTTCTGCATATTCATATTACTGGCAACATCAATGAAGCCGAGGATGCCAACTGTAGAGTTGACCAGTACGCGCCCCACATCCGATGCCGCATGTTTAAGTTTGAACTGCAGAAGATTGTTGATTGCTGAACCAACATCCGCCAAGTTACCGAAAAAATTACTGATACCACGATCGACCGGTGCCGGGGTAATCGCCTGATACCCTTCTGCCAACGGCGTAATCAACGCCTCATCGAGGGCATCATTGAAGGAGTACATGGCCCGGTTGAAACCCTCAATGGGATCACGGGGATCCTGGTAACCACTGGTCGACGCACAGCCGGTCACCAAAAGAAACAGGCTGCTTACCAGCACCACCTGTAACCGCCCGATAAAACCACGAAAGTCCATCTGTTTATTGTTTTGTTCTGTCATAGCTTACTCAACCACCGACTCATTAGAGGGGAAGAAGAACAATAGAAACCGTTCCATTACATACTGGGTACTATAATCACATTCCGAAAACACATATTATGCACACTCCGCCCAGTCTATTGAACCTTTATTTCGGCAGCGGGGTGGAAAAGTTTAATGGTACCTGAATCCGTAGCTCCACAGCGGACGCAGTTAACACCCTCCTGACTAACTATAGCAACCTTTCCTCTTTGCATCCTTCTGCATAAGGAATCTCTAAACAATCCGTCAACTCACGTATTGAGGAAAGAACCCACTGATTTGTACATTCTAGACCTAAGCAATAACCTGCCATTACAAATAATTAACACCTTACATCAGCATATTTTTCATCACCTATCGGCTTCACCCAGGCTCATTCAGAAGCCCGTTAATCTGGCCATTCGAATTCAACCGTACTTTGCTTTACTCTATGCTCCCATGACTGAGACAACCTATAACCCCGCCATCGCCCACCGCTTTCGCGGCTTTCTTCCAGTAGTAGTTGATGTTGAGACCGGAGGTTTCAATGCACACAGTGATGCACTGCTGGAGATTGCAGCAGTGACACTGCGCATGGACGATGAGGGCCTGCTGCACCCGGCAGAGACACACGCCTGTCATGTTGAGCCTTTTGCAGGCGCCAACATCGACCCCAAAGCACTGGCATTTAACGGCATTGATCCCGACCACCCATTCCGCCTGGCGTTGTCCGAGAGAGAGGCGATGAAAAAGATCGCCACCCCTGTTCGTAAAGCGGTCAAAGCCAGTGGCTGCAACCGCGCCATCCTGGTAGGACACAACGCTTTCTTTGATCTCGGCTTTGTCAATGCCGCAATGAAACGAACCGAATTCAAACGCAATCCTTTTCATCCATTCAGCACCTTCGATACCGTCTCTCTCTCTGGCTTGGTCTATGGACAGACGGTACTTGCCAAGGCGGTGAAAGCCGCAGGTATCGAGTGGGACAGCAGTGAGGCACACTCCGCCATCTACGACACAGTGAAGACAGCTGAACTCTTCTGCACCATCATCAATCAGTGGCAGAAGCACTGCCCTGACCAACCATGGCTTCCACTACCGCAGGCACCTGACTGAATTCGACTGGTGGAACTACCGTTCAGGGGAACGTCGTATTGGACAATTCTCGTCAAATTAGAGGTAAAACCACCTCAAGTCTGAGGTAGTATGGCTTTTACGCTTGGAGGCAATGCCCTTGCCATAAGGCATAAGGGATTGCGAACCGCTAACTGAATCCTGACACAGTAGAAAAAACCAATTTTGGCTTGCATGGCAACAGAGTATCTACAACTGCAGGAACCCCACCCGTACAACCATCAACCGTGGGAGTTCCGCCCTCGGGGGGATGGAATTTGGCAGGGTCTGTGAAAAAACCACCCGACCTGGGCGCAACCAAATATCGGCCTGATTGTTAGCTCTTTTTTGCTACCTATTTTTTCTTTGCCACTGCCTTCTTAGGCGCTGCTTTCTTAGGTACTACTCTCTTTGGCGCTGCTCTCTTTGGCGCTGCTTTCTTTGGCGCTGCTTTCTTTGGTGCCGCTCTCTTCGGTGCCGCTCTCTTCGGTGCCGCTCTCTTTGGTGCTGCTTTCTTTGGTGCTGCTTTCTTTGGTGCTGCTTTCTTTGGTGCTGCTCTCTTCGGTGCTGCTTTCTTTGGCGCTGCTTTCTTTGGCGCTGCTTTCTTTGGCGCTGCTTTCTTTGGTGCTGCTTTCTTTGGCGCTGCTCTCTTCGATGCTGCTTTCTTCGATGCTGCTTTATTCGATGCTGCTTTCTTCGATGCTGCTTTCTTCGATGCTGCTTTCTTCGCTGTGGTTTTCTTCGAAGCGGCCCTCTTTTTGGTTACTTTATTAGCCGACATGATCTCGGCAATCAGCGCCTCTTCTTTGGATTTTCCACCCTCATTAAGGGTGTCGTAGCCGATCGGTGTGGCTGCCTCCACCACGGGCTCAGTTTCAATTATTGTCGGCGGGGCCTCGTCGATAATTCTACGCAGCCTTCTATAGATCGCATCACTGCTCGCCTCGGCATTCACCTGACGCAGTTTTCCATGCATTTTGTAGTACCGCATAAGAGGGCCCGCCTGAAGTTCGTAAGCACGCATGCGGTTGGCAATGATCTCTTCATAATCATCTGCCCTGCGCCTGACCTGACCTCCACACTGATCACAGACCCCTTCCACCCTGGGGGGGACGGTAAATACGTTGTATTTGAAACCACAGGCTCGGCAGCTCTGCCGCCCTTCCAGCCGCTCCATGAAGAGGTCATGATCACCCTCCATCATAAGAACCAGATCGATAGGGAGATTCATTGACTCCAGCACTGCATCAAGGGCATCGGCCTGAATGGAATTGCGGGGAAAACCCTCCAGCAGAAATCCGTTGTTGATTTCCGGCTCCATCAGACGATCTTTGAGAACATCGCAGTTGATCTCATCCGGTACATGCTGCCCAGACTCCAGATAGGGAGCTGCTCGTTTGCCATTGGGTGTTCCCGCCGCTACGGCTTCACGCAACATCTCACCGGTGGATATACGGGGTATACCGTAATATCTGGTGAGCTTTTTGGCCTGGGTATCTTTTCCAGTGCCCGGCGCACCCAAAAGGACGACTCTCATATCGGCTCCCTAAGTTATTTAGTATTATGATTCAATTCGACGGATATTTACGTAGATAAGCTACAGAGATTAAATTAGCAGCACTCCAGAAAAAATCCATAGCGGCAGCCAACCATTGCGCTGGCTATAAAAAACCGCCACTTACAGTAATCCCTCAATTCCTGAAATGTCAATATAAATGAAAGGATAACGAGAATAGTTTATCCTTTACTGTTCGTAATAACCCAGCCAAGAGCTGTTAGAAATCAAGATGCCTGAAATACCCGATATTACCGATAATGAAAACTGGATCATCGAAACCACGCTCATAGAGCGCTATGGTGAGGAGGTGGAGCCCCAGATCGCCGACGCAGAGATACGCCTGCAAGCATCAGACCGTGAACTCAGCTTCTGCCCTGTCTGGGTGTGGCAGCGGGATGGATGCACCTTTGTGATCTTCAAGACCGGTGAGCGCAGATACCGCTGCCAGTTCTTCTATAAACCCTACCGCCAGTTCAATACTGGAATTGCTGAGTACAAGGATCTCACCGAGTGTGCGGTCTCCCTGCTCCAGGTTCAAGCAGACTACGCAGCTAAAGAGGAGGGTGACCTCTGATCACGGGATCGACTCTGGCCTCGGCTGTATATACCCATATACCCAATTTTTTTCTTTACGTAGAGAGGACAAGGAAGCATGAGTATTAAGAACGCTTTCTATGCACAATCCGGCGGCGTGACCGCTGTCATCAACGCGTCTGCTTGTGGCGTCATTGAGACCGCACGCAAGCACAGTGACAAAATCGGTACTGTTTATGCCGGTCGTAACGGCATTATCGGTGCACTCACAGAGGAGTTGATCGATACATCCCAGGAGTCTGAGGAGGATATCTCCGCCCTCAAGCACACGCCCTCTGGTGGCTTCGGCTCATGCCGCTTCAAGCTGAAGAGTCTGGAGGAGAACAGACGCGAGTATGAGCGCCTGATCGAGGTCTTCAAGGCCCACAACATCGGCTACTTCTTCTACAATGGCGGTGGTGACTCTGCTGACACCTGTTACAAGGTCTCCCAACTCTCTGAGAAGATGGGTTACCCGGTTCAGGCCATTCATGTACCCAAGACCGTTGATAACGACCTGCCGATTACCGACAACTGTCCCGGTTTCGGCTCGGTGGCGAAGTATATTGCCGTCTCCACCCTGGAGGCCTCCTTTGATGTGCGTTCGATGGCGGCCACCTCCACCAAGATCTTCGTTATCGAGGTGATGGGACGCCATGCAGGCTGGATCGCTGCTGCCGGTGCCCTGGTCGAGGACTACGACATTCCGGTGCTTACCCTGTTCCCCGAGATCGCGTTCGACAAAGAGAAGTTCCTGATCAAGGTCGATGCCAAGGTTAAGGAGCACGGTTTCTGCACTATCTGCGTCTCTGAAGGCGCACACTATCCAGACGGCAGCTTCCTTGCCGAGCAGGGTACCCGTGACTCTTTCGGTCACGCCCAACTGGGTGGTGCCGCCCCCGTTGTCGCCAATATGATCAAGGATGCCCTGGGCTACAAATACCACTGGGCAGTTGCCGACTACCTCCAACGCTCCGCACGTCACCTGGCATCAGAGTCCGATGTACTGCAAGCCTACGCCCTTGGTGAAGCAGCGGTAGAGAAGGCGCTGGAGGGTAAAAACTCCATTATGCCGACGGTTGTACGGGAATCTTCTTCGCCTTACAGATGGAGCATCGGCGAGGCACCACTCTCTGAAGTGGCCAACGTTGAGAAGATGATGCCGGTGGATTTCATCTCTGAAGACGGCTTCGGCATCACCGAAAAGTGCAAGGAGTACCTCTACCCCTTAATCAAGGGTGAGGCCTATCCGCCCTATGATGACAACGGCATGCCAGCCTACGTCACCATGAAAAATATGACCGTGGAAAAGAAGCTAGATACATTTGAGTTATAAAGATATTACAAAATATTGGGGCGTTTATCGCCCCTTTATTTTACACCACTGATCAGAGTCTATAGAATCCAGACCGATAATAGTGGATAGTTATTGACCTTTTCGTCAAGGGCATTGGAGTGAGACTTGGTTTCGTCTGTCACTGAATGAACCCCACACAACCGAGCTAGCCTGGCAATAACAGCAATAGTCGGTTACAGGGAGCGGTAGGCTCTGTATCGATAATAATGTCATGGCTGTAATAATAACTTTAGTAATTTAAAGATGTAAGAGGATAAATCGTGAGCACCGAACTAATATTCGCCTTGGCCTGCGCCGTCGCTGCGCTCGCCTACGGGTTTGTATCCGTCAAATGGATACTTGCACAGCCGGAAGGTAACGACCGGATGAAAGAGATCGCTGGCGCTATTCAAGAGGGCGCCAGCGCCTACCTGAACCGCCAATACACCGCTATCGGGATTGTCGGTGTGATCATGTTTGCCGTCCTCTGGGTAGCCCTCGGCTCTGCCACCGCTATCGGCTTCGCCATTGGTGCCGTCTTGTCCGGCGCTGCCGGCTATATCGGCATGAACATCTCGGTACGCGCCAATCTGCGTACCGCAGAGGCTGCCAACAATGGCCTCAATGCGGCACTGCAGGTCGCCTTCCGTGGCGGCGCCATCACCGGCATGCTGGTAGTTGGCCTGGGCCTGCTGGGTGTGGCTGGCTACTACGCCATCCTCAGCCAGATGGGTATCTCTGACGCCGATGCGCTGCATGCGCTGGTCGGCCTCGCCTTCGGTGGCTCGCTGATCTCCATCTTCGCCCGCCTTGGCGGCGGCATCTTCACCAAGGGTGCGGATGTTGGTGCTGACATCGTCGGTAAGGTAGAGGCAGGTATCCCTGAGGATGATCCACGCAACCCTGCGGTTATTGCCGATAACGTTGGCGACAACGTTGGTGATTGCGCTGGTATGGCAGCTGATCTGTTTGAGACCTATGCGGTCACCGTGGTTGCCACCATGCTGCTGGGCAGCCTGATGGTCACCAGCGCTGGCAATGTAGCGATCACCTACCCGCTGGTACTTGGCGGCGTCTCTATCATCGCCTCTATCATCGGTTCCTATTTCGTTCAAGCGAAAGAGGGCGATACCAAAATCATGATTGCTCTGTACAAAGGATTGGCAGTTGCCGGCATCATCGCCGCCGTCGCCTTCTACTTTGTCACCGACTACATGATGGGCGACGTGGTTATCAAGGTAGGCGAAGCAACCGTCGCCAATCCCACCATGGCACTGTTTGGAGCCTCACTGATCGGTCTGGCACTGACTGCAGCCATGGTAGTGATCACCGAGTACTACACCGCTACCGAGTACGGCCCGGTGAGACACATCGCTGAAGCCTCTACCACGGGTGACGGCACCAACGTGATTGCCGGTCTGGGCGTCTCCATGAAGTCCACCGCTGCACCGGTACTGGCCGTCTGTGCCTCTATCTGGGGTGCCTACGACCTGGCAGGTCTTTACGGTATCGCTATCGCTGCGACCTCCATGCTCTCCATGACCGGTATCATCGTTGCACTCGACGCCTACGGCCCGATCACCGATAACGCCGGTGGTATTGCTGAGATGGCTGAGCTGGACGAGAAGATCCGTAACATTACCGATCCTCTGGATGCTGTGGGTAACACCACCAAAGCGGTTACCAAAGGCTACGCTATCGGCTCTGCTGGTCTGGCCGCGCTGGTACTATTCGCCGACTACACCCACAGTCTCGATGCTCACCTGGGCTATCACGAAACCTTCGACCTCTCCAACCACATGGTCCTGATCGGCCTGCTGATTGGTGGACTGGTTCCCTTCCTGTTCGGCGCCATGGCCATGGAAGCTGTTGGTCGTGCTGCTGGCGGTATCGTTAACGAAGTACGCCGCCAGTTCAAAGAGAAGCCCGGTATCATGGATTACAGTGAGAAGCCTGACTACGGCAAAGCTGTAGACATGCTGACCAAAGCGGCCATCAAGGAGATGATCATTCCCTCCTTGTTGCCTATCGCGATTCCAGTGATTGTTGGTCTGACGCTGGGTGCACAGGCGCTGGGTGGCCTGCTTATCGGTACCATCGTTACCGGTCTGTTCGTCGCCATCTCCATGACCACCGGTGGTGGCGCATGGGATAACGCCAAGAAGTATATCGAAGATGGTAACTTCGGCGGCAAGGGTTCCGACGCTCACAAGGCGGCGGTTACCGGCGATACTGTAGGCGACCCCTACAAAGATACAGCCGGACCTGCGATTAACCCGTTGATCAAGATCATCAACATCGTTGCACTCTTGATCGTGCCACTGCTATAAGCCAGCTCCACCGGCTTTAAGCAAAAAGGGGGCTTCGGCCCCCTTTTTTGCTGTCTGCACC
The DNA here is from genome assembly GCA_040505915.1 of Sedimenticola sp. Taxonomy (GTDB): domain Bacteria; phylum Pseudomonadota; class Gammaproteobacteria; order Chromatiales; family Chromatiaceae; genus Vondammii. The sequence continues at coordinate 21,421 of JBEVXV010000950.1, forward strand.
AAGGCATACTAATAGATAGCCAATGTAACATCTTGTTTTTACATTGCATTCACTAAATAAATTCTCAAACATCAGATAAATAAATGTTTTTTGCTGCCACCCCAGGTTCGGCAGTTCACCCCATACCTCCCTGATCGAATCACAAATTCAGTCATTACAAAACTGGACAGTTCCCGGTTCAAACCGTACCCTTAGCGCCTTCTGAGGCTGGTGGGGTCAGCACCCCCCACTCTTAATCACCCGGATACGCTACGTATCCGAATATTAGTTTCAAGGTATCTTTATGAATTTGGACCCGCCCTCCTTATTAGGCGACATTATAATCTCTTCGCCTAATAGAACTCGAAGCTCTTGCCTGAATGGCTCCATGTGGTCTGTCAGTGCGCCAGGAAGTTCATTCACTAGCCCATGAAAACGGTCCACCGCTCTAGGTAGAATGGGTTCAATGTCGCAAATCAATGCTTTCTGTGCATTGAGCCGCTCTATTGTAGACCTCTTATTGTTTTACAACTCCGTGAATTTTTTTGACACTTTATCCAAGTTAGCCATTTCAGGTTGCTCAACAATTGCAGAGATGAGGTTTTCTTCACTTCGCTCTATACCTTTTAACTCTGATTTAATATTCCGGATAGTCGGTTCAAAATCTGACATTTGTTTCTTTAGTAGTTTTGCTGCTTCTGCTTGGAATGCCGCAACAGCTTCGGGTTTGAACAGCTCATCCTTCACTGATGCAAGGAGTACCTGCTCGGCTATATCCCGTCGTATTTTTCGGATATTACTGCACTGCCAAGGAAGAGTGGAAACAGCAGGGTCTAGGCAAAAAGAACCTAAGCACTGCTGCTGGACTGGATACATGACACCTTCCGTGACACAGGGGGCTGATGAGCGTCTGGCTGGTGGGTCACCCCGCTCTGGCCATTACCCTGGATCGAGCCCCTCATGCCGCACTGGCCAGTCGTATCTAGGCCCGAGTACACCTCGAACCCATCATAGAGCGAGAGCGTTTCAAGGCATTGATCGACCATGCGCTGCAATCCGCAGGCTGTCGCCACACTCTGCTGGCGGACTCAGGTATGGAACTGCTACGACAAACATCACGGGGGTTACCTCGTCATGCCGGGCGCATCCTCAAGACCGCCATGCAGATGGCAGTGCCCAAGGGGATAAACCACTTGCCGGATGAGCTGCTACAGCAGCCTATCGAGGAGTTGCGATGCATGAAGAGATCACGCCCTTCCCGAAACAGATGTCAGATGAAGCTGCCTGCCACAGTCAAATCCTCTTGCAATCGCGTTCTTATGGCTGGTTTCTTAGGGCGAAAAAAACTCGCAGATAATTGCTGATTGATAAGTCTCTCTGGCATGATTCAAACCAGATGGCGGACTGAAAGATATGTCCGCCCGGGTGGCTATGCTGCGTATGCAGGAGGACGGACATATACAACTGCCGCCACCTCGCAACAAGCGGCCAGACCCCAGTGTTCGTATCACTGTGAAAACAGATCCGGGTGAGGCCATCGTGATGCCTGCGTCCCAACTGTCACCACTGAGGTTGGAACAGGTAAAGCACAAAGCCCCATCACGCCTCTAGAACGAGTATATCCACCGCTACCATTACCTGGGTCACAAACTACTGCCGGGTGCGCAGCTCCGATATTTTGTCTACGCCAATAATCAGCTCATTGCCTTGCTGGGCTTTGGTGCAGCAGCTTGGCAGACGGCGCCACGAGATCACTATATTGGCTGGAGTCATGAACAACGCCAGAAGAATCTCCATCTGATCGTCAACAATGCTCGATTTTTGATCTTACCCTGGATCAGATCTCATAATTTAGCTTCCAAAATACTCTCCATGGCAGCCAGAGCACTGCCGGATCACTGGCAGGCACAATACGGCTATCGCCCCGTCTTGTTAGAAACCTTCGTGGAGAAACCCCGCTTTAAGTGCACCTGCTACAAAGCTGCAAACTGGGTGCTTTTAGGCCAGACTAAAGGGCGGGGAAAGCTTGGCCCATCAGGAAAACAGAGTGTGCCAATCAAGGACTTATTGGTTTACCCTTTGAATCGGAGCTTTCGGAATTCGCTAATGCGTTGATTTACTTGGGTATGGGGTGGCCGAATATTTACGTAAATTATCAGGCGTAGAGTAGTCAGCTGCGGAATCTAGGATTATCCCTGATATTTAGCTGTTATCGGTATCCACTACTCTGTTGATTGAAGGGGGCTGTAATCTATAGGGATGAAAAAGTTGGTAAAACATTCCGGTACCTTTTTAAAACCGTGCTAAACTTCTTGCGGAGAGGGGTTGCGTAAAGGATTGCCGGGTATTCAGTAGATTTTACCGCTCGATGGTCGTTAGAGTTCTTTATGTTATGATCTGTTAGGCAGCAGAATATTAAATCTCGGAGCCTCTCGTGTATAAACGCGAAAAGGCTTAACGAGGCTGTTTCTATCAAGGGGGTTTATTATGGTTACAGAGGCGATTGTTCTCAATGCGGCTGGTACGCTTCAGAAGCCACCGTCTTTGGCGGCAGGCAAGGCTGGCACTGCTCAGAAGGGTGCGGCGGCTGCAGGAAAGGCTAGCACTAGCGGGAAAACCGGAATGGCGGCAGGCAAGATAGGCGTGGCTGAAAAGGGTGCTGCTGCAGGAAAGGCTGGCACTGCAGGAAAAGCCGGGGCGGCTGCAGGTAAGATCGGCGCGGCTGAGAAGAGTGCTATGGCAGCAGGAAAGGCTGGCTCTGTCGGGAAAGCCGGGGCGGCTGCGGGTAAGATCGGCGCGGCTGAGAAGAGTGCTATGGCAGCAGGAAAGGCTGGCTCTGCCGGGAAAGCCGGGGCGGCTGCGGGCAAAATCGGTGCTATTGAGAAGGGCGCTGCGGCAGCAGGAAAGATGGGCTCTGCCGGGAAAGCCGGTGCGGCAGCAGGAAAAATTGGCTCTGCGGGAAAAGGTGCGGCGGCTGCAAGCAAAGCAGGTGCAGCGGTTACGGGTAAATCCGCTATCGGCAAATTTTTTGTCGCCCAGACTGGTGCGGGAGCTGGCATTAGTTTTGCGTCCATCTCGTTGCCATTCTTGGCTGGTGGCGCGGCGGCTATGGTCGGTTATGGGATCTATTGGTATTGGACGCGCAACCGGTCTGAAGCTGAGAACGAGAGCGAGGAGTTAGCGCCTACCGAGGCATAGAGAGGTTTGGTGGGGGGATCTCTATTGATCTAAAGGGGCGGTTGATTGGTACCTCTCAGGTATTTGCCGATATTGCTAATCGATAACGACACAACATGATATATCGTGGCTAGAGGCGCTAGTTGACGCGCCTTGCTGGGTCTATTGCATCTGAGCTCACCAGTCAACGTTTATAATGCGGGGAAATACCCTCTATTTTGTATCGATCAACTCCGGGCAGGGCTCAGATCCCATTATTGCAAGATTCGAACCCCGGTACTTGAGATAGTATAAATACCTTGATCGGTTTGCGGCTACCCCTCTTTTAGCACCACCGAAGCAGGCTCGACAGCCTAACTTGGCGCGGTTAAGAGCAAACCTTTCACAAAAACGATACATTGGTATGGTAGCTAGTAACCTCTCAATAGGCTCGTAGTGTAGAGGTGTGGTGAATGCTCCTGAGCGCTCACGGCGGTGCACATGCTGAAAATACCTTCGGAACAGGCACATCTGAATAGTTACAAAAGCTATCTCAATGCATAGCTAAATTCTGTGTAACTTTTGAATAACTTAAATATAACTCATTGATTTTGTTATTTGGAGATGAGTGACCGCGTGGCAATGTGGGTCGCTATTCAGTGGTACCTGTTAATGGGTTACTTTCTCTAAGGGTAGGAGTCGACTGCGCTAAGATTATTTATAATAATTGATCTGGTTTGAAGAGGTGGTCTTCTTTTGGGGCACTTGACCACTCCAGTGGGAGGCATGTGTGACACTATCCGGAACTGATGGGGATTTCGAGCTGACACCCCAGAAAGCCTTGATTATTTCATTGCTGTATCTCGGAAACAGCGATGGGGATATAAGTCAGGAGGATCTATCCCAGATCGCCGCTGCGGCGTGTGATGATGCCGACGTTGTAGATCATGCGCTGGAGATCGCCAGATCTAATGATATGCCGGTTGTGCTGAAGGAGATCCACAAGAGCCTGACTCCTGCACAGAAACGCGCGACCGTTGTCCGTATGATCAAGGCGGCGGTTTCTGTTGGAAAACCGAACAGGAATCAGTGGACATTTATCCGCACCTACAGCGGTATATTCGGGATTTCAAATGAAGATCTGGATGACTATCTAAAAGCTATGATCTTGGCTGAAGATATGAGCCTCTTTTTGGATCCCGAACATGAGATGAATGGCGCCACTGAAAAAGGAAGGTGATCTCGCGTAGAGTATGGGTAAAGGTATCTGCCAGGAGTGCGCGGTGGTCGCTCTCCGGTCGATGCCCCTCTGAGTTTCAGCCTGCCGAGTAGCTCTTACCATACGCAGGCTCGCCGTTTTATAGGGCGTCGCCACTGTATATCCCCGCCCTTCTTGCTTTCTCCGATCCTCTTTCCTTATTCTAGTTGCATCTTCGATAAAATAGGTTATATTCAATCACTATAGTTGCTGTTGTTTAAAAAAAGAGGATGGCTGTTTCAATGTCTCCTCTGCCGTCGCCGAACGGTAGGTGAATGGGTTGGCGACACGTATCTGAAAAAGGGGGATCAATGTCTTTTGCAGTTGTAGGTGTGGGCGCATTTCTGGTGGGGGCCGCCACTTTTTCCGCGATAATATCGGGTACAACCGCATTTATACGTAAAAGGAAAATACAAGGCAGGCTGAAATACAAGGGTGATAAACTCAAGGCTGATTTGAGTTCGCTCAAGCACTCTCTGCTGTCGCACATCGACGAGGATGTCAGTGAGGTCATTGTGGAGGCTGAGACCCTCCGTCGAAGGTTTGTAAGCAACCTCGGTGAGTCGATCCGTAAAGAGCGGCGTTTCTCCATGCGTGTCAATCTCAAGCCAGGTGAAATGATCATTCACTGGGTCAACACCGATGGCTCGATAGTGAGTGGGAATGCTATCAACTGCTCAATGACAGGTATACTCTTCGAGGCCGAAACATTCGATGCTGATTGTATCTCCTCACTCGAGGTTCCGGGTTCCAGCATTGAGATTAGCGTCAAGAGTTCGACCATTGTGCGTCAGTCGGACGGTAAAGTCGCGATCATGCTAGGTGAGTTTGACAACAATGAAGATAACTGGATGAGATGGATTGAGCTGATGACTCGGTTGGGAAATAAATAAGGGTCATGTAGGGCTGGGGTGTTATATGGGTTTTCAATAACCAGCTTTTCGAACTGGGTAGCGTCAGGTGAGTGGCCGCATACCGTTACGGGTTTCTGTAGTGGTCAGGTCTGCGGAGGGAAGAGAGATGGATAAACTAAGTTGCGTGGATATGCGGTTCTTAAGGGGGTAGTGCAGATGTTTATTATTATTTTTCTGGCAGTTTTCGTGCTCGGGATCCTTGCTGTTGGATCCCTTATGGTGTTTGCCAATAAAAGGCATGGCGCCCTTAAGCGTCAAATCAGAATTGCAAAGTATGAGTCGGAAGAAGCCATGAAGCGAGCCAAGGTTGCCGAGCAGGAGGCTCTGGTGGCGGAGAATACATTCGATGAAGCGCGTCGTCAGACTACCGAAGCGCGTGATCAGGCTAAAGAGGCGAGGCGCCTTGTACAGGATGCGGAGCGTGAGCGCGACCAATCTGAGCGCCTAGCAGAAGATGCAAACAATAACTGCATGGAAGCCAAGCGTCGAGCCGAAGAGGCCGAACAGAAGCTGGATATCAAACGGCATGAACTCGTAGAGTTGGAGGATGAGTTGCGCCACAAGAAGAGGGAGGTTGGGACAGAGATCGCTGCTTGGTCTGAGACTGAGACAGCCAGGCTTAAGGAGCGCTTTGAGCAGCAGTACGAGTCGGAAGTGGCAGAGATGGAGCTGGAGTTGAACGGCAAGGTTCAGGCCGAATTTGAGAGAATTCATCAGGCTTTTGCTGATCTGGGAAAGAGCAAAAAAGAGCTAGCCAATAAGGACATTCAGGATTTTCTCGACGCCCAGATATCCATGCTCCAATCCCAATCGTAGCAGGTGAACAGATCATGGGGCTTCACCGGCATATAGGGTAAGTCCCATGCACACCGCACCACTGTTTGAAACTATCGCCGTTGTGTCATGCTGGAAATATGGTAAGAGTCACTGTACGTTTGGGCTATGGCAATAGTTCAAGTCCAGGGATGCTTTTCACTAAGTTAGTGCTTGAACCTAAAAGCCGCAGTTGGCCGCTCCATTCTGAAGTTAAGCTACTGATATGAGAACCATTGATATCAATTCACGCTTTCACCTGCTGGGTGAACCTCTCTACAGAGTGAATTGCACGCTTGCGGCGGCGTTACAACTCCTTGCAGTAGAACACTATTATGCGTTATTGTGCCTTGCCCTACACCACCGCAAACGCATACTTCACCCCAGTCCAACTGCGGTTTCTAGGTTGAACGAAAAGTCTCAAGCACAGTTCACTGGGAACTGACTGCGAAGCGGTAACCAGCTTGCGATGTTATCGCATAGCTGTCAGTGATCGGGACGGCTGGGGCACTAATAGGAGTCGAAGGCCGAGACGATTTTGATGACTGGGACGTACCAGAATTTTTCACGAGGTCGAAGATTTACTTGTTTTCTTTGCCTATTTTTTAAATAATCCTTTTAGACTTTTTAGTGGATGACGGATCTTATACAACTTTTTTTGCCTATTTAGAGCCGCAAGTTCAGCGCAAGTCAGAAGAAATATAATCTCTTTACTTAACCTTTTGACTTCAGAAAACGTCCTTAGCGCTTTTTCATGCTCACCTATTTTATATTCATTGACTACTTGCCTAGCAAGGCGGTGAAAAGTTTTATGCTCACGTTCAAGAAGGCCTAATTCAGTAATGAAAGAATATTTACTCAATCCCTCATTGTATAACCAACGACCCAACATACATTCATCATGAGTTGAAACTGTTAAGTTCTTTTGTTGGCCTTTCAAAATCGCTTCTAATTGAAATTCCCATTCCAAATGTTTAAGCCTTGCGTGCGTGATGTCTAAAAGCATAGATAACCTTTTTTACGGATAGAAGTAGATTGCGTGAGCATAAGTTTATAATAATATATGGATATTTCGTATATCTAGACAGTCTCAAAACTGAAAGTACGGGTACGCCTATCATTTAGGAGTCAATCTAGTGACTTATCAATCAGCAATTATCTGCGAGTTTTTTCGCCCTTATTTGAATCCTGAAACTTGAATCTTCAATAATCCAATGTCTGCCAATTGTTCCCGGTAATGCTACCAGTGGCCGGAGTCGATTGTCCGCATGGATATGGGTAAGAAGCGTGAGCTGGGAGCGGAAGCGTTGAGCCAGGACTGCCGGTGATTACCACCTGTTTACGATGCAATAGGCCCCGACACCCTACCCTAAATAGTCACTTTCACTGTAACTCAGCTACAGGGAATAAGAAGCGACTCGCCTGCAGGAGGGGACGCCCTCGCTGCAATGAATGCTGCACACTCACCGCACATTATATCGCCCGGGGCGTGGCCCAATCATGAGTGAGACAAACTGCCTTCGAGATAAGATCAGCATTCATGCTGAATAGTTACCTTGTCACTTTAGCTAAATAACTTTTCCCTGAAAGCAAAAAAGACGGCACCAAGAATACATAGCGCGGACCATAAGTAGTCAAGCTTTAACGGCTCTTTCATATAGATGATTGCAAATGGAACAAACACAGTCAGAGCGATCACCTCCTGAATGATTTTCAGCTGCCCAAGGGTGAGAGCCTGGTAGCCTATCCGATTTGCTGGCACCTGCAACATATACTCAAAAAATGCGATGCCCCAACTGATCAAAGCCGCAATAATCCACGGCTTATGGTTAAGATCCTTGAGGTGCGAATACCAGGCAAAGGTCATAAAAACATTACTTAGCATCAACATACCGATACTGGTAACAACAGGATTCATACCATCCTCTACTACCTATTGCCTTTCAAGGTGCAGATGAATAACTCCGAACGATGAAGATAGCGCCATCTGAGTGCGAGGTAAGCACTCATACAAAATAGCTATTGAGTTCTGCAACGACCCGACTCATTGGTATCAGCCTAGGCTTACGGGTGATCTCGATTCTGATCTCTCCGTCAACAATCGTATAGTTACCGTGAATATCTCCCAAAACCGTCTTGCCCGAAAACCGACCCGACTTATCATCACCAGAGAAGTGCCCACCTTTTTCTGCAATAGACACCGCTACATCCCTGAGCAGTTCACCAACATTACGTTTCAGTGCAACAGTAATCATCCCGGAATCCTCATTTGGCTGCAAGCAAGAGGATGCAATATTATGATATAGAGGCTTCCATGCTGACCGGCCATCCCGCCTACTGAGTGAACAGCGCTGCCCACAGAGTTTGAGATGGTAGCAAAACTGCTGTTGACTGGATCAGGAACTTTGTCTACTTGCCCCCGCTTGCCCCCAATACTCCGGCGGAAGCTCATCAGCCAGCTTTAGCGCACCATCACAACCGGCGAATACAGCATCACTTACACAGCTGACATCAATCTCGCCGTACTCGCTCAAACCTTCGGTAACCATTTGATCGAGACCGGCGATTTTAGAGCCGCCACCGGCAAGAATGATACTGTGTAGTGCTTTAGCCTGATCCTCAGGATCAAAACCTGCAATCAGATGCTGCGTATATTCGATTATCTCAGGGACGATTGCCTCACAGGAGTAACGAAGCTCCTCGGTGATATCGACAATAACCGGCTTACCCTCTTCGCGTAGCGTCACCTCGACGGCCTCTTTACTCTTACCTACAAAGGCGTACTCCTCCTTAAGCCCCTTGACTATCTGCTTAGTGATCTGTACACCCGGATAACGCATGGAGATCGCACTCATCAACAGCTCATCGATAAAGTCCCCCGCCTTGTTATTGCTCGCCTGATCCTCTGGCAGAGGCAGGTGTCCCTTGAGCGCACATATATCGGTGGTACCGGCACCTATATCGATCACAATGGTATTAACCAGCTTATCGAGGCCATAGGCTACCAGGAATGGCTCCGAGACAATTAGAGCGACATCGACCGTCTCTTTGGTAAGTTCTAGGAGAATATCATTATTGGCACTGCTGGCATTGGCAGGCACACCGATAATCGCGCAGACACGTTCATCCTCTCTTGGCTCCGCTCGACTTACTGCATATTCGATCAGCTTACGTGCTGCATCACGCTCATGGTCACCCGTCTCCTTCAAAACACCGTCTCGCAGTGGAAAATCGACATCAAGAAAACTCTTCCCCAGAGCATCGCTACCCACTACATGGGCTGAACCAAGCAGCTTTATCCCAATCAGATCCTTCGGATAGGCGACAACCGAGTCGAAATACTCACGTGCACCGCGACTGGATACAACAGCGCTCATTGAGGTACCAAGATCGATACCAATCAGTAAATCTTGCTGCGCCATACACCTTTCCCCTTCTCAAATTTATTATTTATGGTCAGAGCTGAATAACACAAACTTAACACCGACTTTTTGTGCAGGCAACTTTAGCCGCTATCAATGTTGCTATTGTACCTAATATTTCATCGCTACTGAAGTCGCTCCAACAAAAACAGCTTGCAATACCCCAGAGGCCTCTGAATAGATCGGTACCGCCCTGGGCGGAGCCAAGAAAAGTCCATCTCTGAAACATTACCGGGGAGAGATTGTAAAACACCGCTTTCCGACTCCCTTATTTTCAGCGTCTTAACACCTATCGCCGAGTGCCGGATCAGGCGCATTGGATTTCGCCGAGGGGTTGGATGCCCAGCAGTGGGCGGAACAGGAGTTGGGTGGGGCACAACTGGGCGATACACGAATGAGCAGAAGACTGGTCGCATCGGCCAATATCGAACAATGTCTGCGCTGGCGCATAGAAGACTGGCACCGGGTACTGAAACCGGGTTGTTCTATCGACAAACTGATGCATGAAACCGCAGAACGTCTGCGTCGAGCCATCGCCATCAATCTGGTGATCGGTTGGCGGATCATGCTGATGACACTCCTGGGCAGAGAAACGCCCGGCCTGCCCGCCGAGGTCTTATTCTCTGACATTGAAATACGAACCCTGCGTGCCTACGCTAAAAAAAGACTTGAAACCACCGGCACTGCTTGGTGAGGCCGTACGACTCCTCGCTTCGATAGGCGGCTACCTGGGCCGAAAAAACGACCCGCCTCCGGGACATCAATTACTATGGCAAGGCTATACTGCGATGCAGTACATGAGTGTCGGCTACTCCCTGATAGACGGTGGGCAATCCCTTGTTGTGGCACCTGGGTTTGTGGGTAAAAGGCAGTCCTAGGAGCGTGGTGGGCAGAACTTATTGGCTGCTTTACGAATCAGCCTTGCACTATCCGAGAAACCATACTTGACACCCAGCACGGTATATTTTCCCGCCGCAGCAACACCCCTGACACTACCGCATACTACACGCATAACACCAGGAACCTGAGGCTTACCCTCTCCCTTCTCGGGCGATACCGGCACCTTCTTCGCCACAGATGCCGCACGCTGTTCCACAGATCTGGGTGCCGTCGGTTTTCGTGAGCTGTTGATATCAGCGCTGTTACCTCGGGTAGAAGAGCAGGTTACCACGGCTGCACCGCCCCCTCCTCCTGTGAGAGGCTGGGCAGTGGACTTTTGCCCCTGCCCCCGAGGTACCGCATCATCACCCGTGAGCATCGCACTGGCAGCCACCAACATTCTCTTATCAGCAACCTTCCCGCTCTTTCGACGACTTTGAAAGTGTGGCACAGCATCCGTTTCAGTGGATCGAGAGTGGACCGCCTTCCTGTACAACCTCTGTTTCAAGCCGCCACCCTCCATCTCACCGAAATCGCTACGCCACATCATCTGCAACTGTTCAGCACGATTGACTGGGTGGGCACCACTTGTGGAGCGCGCAGGTACTCCCATTTTCGGTTTGTCACCTGTATTCCCGGTAATACCGGCCAGGGTTACAGCACCCTGTGCAGAGGGGTCAACCCGGCCGACACCTCCAAGCCATCCCAACTTATCTTCTCTCCCCTTGGTCACAGCTCCTTTTTTTTCTCCCACTTCCACCTCTCCGGCAGCAGGTGCCCCTTTTGCATCTGCATCTGGATCTCCGTTGATATCAACCCTCTCACTGCTGCCACTCGTCTCACTCATGAGTTATACCACCTTGTGTTGTTTACCAGCTTAAGCGCAAAGCCTCCCCTGCTACGAAAAACCCAGGAGACCGACCAAGAAAAGAGAACCTACTGCAGGCACACTCCTAGATGGTTGCACCCACTTGATCCCAGTAGTCCGGTGAGAGCTCCTGTGCCAGCTGCAAAGAACCGTCACAACCTGCATACACGGGATCCTTGACGCAGCTCACTTTTGCATCACCATACTCTGAAAGTGCATCGGCGATCATCTGGTCCAGGCCAGAAATTTTTGAGCCACCACCTGCCAGTATAATATTGCTGAGTGCTTCAAGCTGGTCTGATGGATCGAAGCCTACGAACAGCTTCTCTACATATTCGATGACCTCCGGTACAATCGCTTCACAGGCATGCCGCATCTCATTGGTAATATCAACATCAACCGGCTTGCCATTTTCACGCAATGAGACGACAACCTTCTCATTGGGCTTACCAACAAAGGCATACTGCTGCTTCAGCTCTTTTACGATCTTCTTTGTCAGTTGAATGCCGGGGTAGCCAGCTTCTATTGAACCCTGTAGCAGCTCATCGACGTGGTCACCCGCCTTGGCGATGCTGGTCTGGTCTGTTGAATTAGGAATTCCACCTTTCAGCGCACAGATATCAATGGTGCCAGCACCGATGTCGACAATGATACTGTTGACAAGCTTGCCCAGTCCGTAGGCCACCAGGAATGGCTCTGAAGTCACCATGGCAACATCAACAAGTTCCTTTGCCAAATCGAGCACCAGCGCTTGATTTACACCGCTAGCATCTGCTGGTACGCCGATAATCGCACAGACTCGGTCACCCTCCTTCGGCTCTGCCAAATTTACCGCGTGCTCAATCAGTTTGTGTGCAGTATCGCGATCTTGATCACCGGACTCTTTCAACATGCCATCTTCCAGTGGGTAGTGGAGATCGAGGTAATTTTTACCCACCACTTCATTGCCTACAGCATAGGCACCACCCAGCAATCTGACACCAATCAGGTCCCGCGGATAGCCGATTACCGAATCAAATGTCTCGCGAATACCCCGGCTTGTGACAACAGAGGTACGAGATGTACCCAGGTCTATACCAATCAATAAATCCTGTTCTTTCATTTACCCATCCTCTCTCTGATTAAAGTCAACCTGCTCCCGCATTCTTTTACCAAGTGGCTGCTTACTCCTTGTTCAGCTATTCACTCTTACTTTTGAAAATTGAACCCATTTTATTTATCAAACTCATGCCATCCTGGGCACCATACTTCACACCCGCTATGGCATATTTCCCTGTCTTAGCGATATTGCCCAAGCCGTTGCCAAGGGTATGCACAATACCTGAGAAGAGTGGCTCTACCTGAACCCCAGATACCTCCACATCGGCCTCCTCTGATTTACTCGTAGAAGATGCTTCAGCCTTATCGATCTGGCGTGACACTATTCCCGGATCACGGGCTCTTTCAACACCGTCCAGCACACTATCGAAGTGAAGATCTCCCTCATCATCTGCCACTACAGCCTCACTCTCCTCTTCGCTGCTCACCTCTACAGCCTCACTCATCTCTTCGCTGCTCGCTTCCACAACCTCACTCGTCTCTTCATCGCTCATATCCACGCCTCGCTCCAACTCATTGATGCTCTGTTCTACTCGCAAAATATTCTCTTCCAGCTCGGCCAATCGCTCACTGATATGAGGTGCTGGCTGAACCTCCTTAGCGATAACACCCATTTCTGAAGAGAGTTCATTGACTGCTGAGAGGAGGCGCGCACCTCCATTCGATTTAGGTAACGCCTCGTCCTGCACAGCCTCATATAGATCTGAGCCTTCAGCCATAACACCCACCCCACTCTCAACATTGAACCCAATAGGCTGTTCATCGGCTTCAGTATCACCGTGCGATGCACCATAACCTTCAGGCCATTCGATATAATCTACCTCTAAGAGTGGCTCTTTTTGCACTACCCCTAGTGATTCATCCAGCCCTGTGGTGGGGCTAGATTCCTGCTTTAGCACATTTTCCTGTAGATCTGTTGCAGGTATCGCACTATCTGCTGTCTCGATTGGTGCGGCAGGTTGCACTGCACTTCCCACCGTGTCATTCACGCTCACCTCAGCTTGCACTACCTCCCTCTCTGTAACAACTTTTGCTGACACACCTTCACATTCATGGGTCTTGGCAGTAGCTGTTTCAGCCGAACTGCTCCACATCGTACTTAGCCTCTGCGCAACAACTGCAGGGGTAGTAATTCCCACTGCTTTGCCTCCCTGCGTATTGATGGCAATACGCTTGGGAGGCTTTCTTATCTCAGCGGCCGATTCTTTCGCTACCGTTATCTTCTTTACTGTTCTCTGCGGTGCTGCGCTCTTAGGTAAGGCTCTTTTTGGTGCTGCTTTCTTAGATACTGCTTTAGCGGATGCAGGTCTGTGAGATACATCCTTCACAAGAGCAGACCCTTTTGGGATACTCTTCTCTTGTGATGTGGTCTTTGGTGCTGCCTTGTTGGGTGCTGCCTTGTTGGGTGCTGCCTTGTTGGGCGCTGCCTTGTTGGGTGCTGCCTTGTTGGGTGCTGCCTTGTTGGGTGCTGCCTTGTTGGGTGCTGCCTTGTTGGGTGCTGCCTTGTTGGGTGCTGCCTTGTTGGGTG
>JBEVXV010000950.1:35435-35525 GCA_040505915.1 Sedimenticola sp.
CTGCCTTCTTTGGCGCTGCCTTCTTTGGCGCTGCCTTCTTTGGCGCTGCCTTCTTTGGCGCTGCCTTCTTTGGCGCTGCCTTCTTTGGCG
>JBEVXV010000951.1:0-2655 GCA_040505915.1 Sedimenticola sp.
CAGCACACACGACCGCACACACAGTGGAGTTGGAGTGGGGTGGGTGGAGCAGGTGGGAGTTGGGGAGGTGGAGGTGACGCGGGGTAAATACGTGAGCACGGAAACGTCAATGTCCACAAACGTAAAATGACACCAATAAGCCACCATACATGGGACAGGCAAGATTTCATAGAACGTTATCAGTTCTGTGTCGGGTCTACAATGTACACTCGCTGATTACACTGCACATATATATATATATACGTTGTTAAATATAGAGGTGGACATACTAACATAATCGAGTCGGTTACTATAGGTTTACATTATATTGCAGTTATACAACGTCAGTAGGGGTATACAATGGATTGTGTAGGTGGTTCGCGGTCTGTAGACAAGACGACAGGTAGTGTACCTAGCGTACAGTGTGATCCGTGTGCATACAAAGGATCTGCAAATGAAGCTAGAATATACTGTGGGCAGTGTGAGGAGTATATGTGTGTGTCGTGTGCATCAGCACATAGCAGTCTCAAAATATCGCGCGACCACGTATGTACCTCGGTTACCGGGAGTGATTTACCTTCAAGTGAGGAATCTGGTAAAAGGAAACATGCACTGTCATACTGTAGCAAGCATGGTGATATAGAGATCGAGTGGTTTTGTGAGAAGGACGAGGCGATGTTTTGTGATACTTGCAAACGTCTCACCCATAGGAAATGTCAAGTAATGTCCGTTTCTGACATGAAGTCGTCTGCGCATGGACAATCCCTGGATGATGTTATTAATTCACTGCTATCTCTGAAATGTAGGATCGCCGAGTTGAAATCAGAACGGGAGAAAAGCGCTGAAGATTTGGTGAATTTCAAAACATCGTGCAAAGACGCGGTACAACAGTTTAAGTCGAGTATTATAGAAAAGTTGGATCGCCTGGAAAAGGAAATAATGGCCGACGTCGACAAAGTCGTTAGCACAGAGACTGCCGCCATACAGGACCATGTACAGACATGCGACAGTCTCATCCCTCAAGTGGAGGCCGAGCTGACCACGGCTGACGGGGCGAAAACAGCGGCCGATGACGTGGCCAGTGTGGTCGCTGCTTACGAATTGGACAAAACACTGAAAATGCTCGAACCCACGGTTTCAGATCTGGAATTGGAAGCTTGTCAGGTCCACATTACATTCCAGCCGTCCAGTAAACTGGTCGATATGATCAGTGGAGTTGACCAGCTGGGTATGTTGGAAATTAACCGCACAGAGAAAGTGGATGCAATTCGTCAGTGTCTGCTTCTGGCAGTACCCACCCTGTGTCTGGCAGTACCGGCCCTGTGTCTGGATGTAAACCAGTCTCCGACATTGAAGTTGTATCGTCGACTGAATTAAGCGTTCCATCTGGCAGTAATGCGGGACGGGAGAAGTATTTTAGCGGATTGTGCAAATACCCAGATTATCCTCCTCGATCCTGACTTTACCATAAAGTCGACGTTGGCGTTGCCAGGTAAGCACCGGGACGTGGCGGTGTACGGGAACAATGCCGCCGTCGTGACGTTGCCGCGAATGGAACAGCTCCATTATATTCACGCGAACACGAAACTCCGGGCTGGCCACACCATCTCGACCGGACTGTGGTGCTGCGGCGTGGCTGTCCAAGATGGTGATATATACGTCTACATGTCCTGGGGAAGGACGGCGCACATCGCAGGGTCCTCCTGTTGTCTGCTGATGGAGTGGTGCGTCCGGAATCTGTGTTATACAGACGCAGTGACCAGACGCTTATCGTCACGATGTGGAACAACACCCCCAGCTGCCGAGCGTACAAACTAAAATACATGTAAACCAGTATCTACATCTATGGTTAACCAATATAGCATTAGCAACCTTATTTTCTGTAACCGATCGACAATATACGGCACAGACGTCAGTATTGCGTCAACGTGTGATATTTACTAAATAAACTAAAATAAAACAATAACTACATCATTTGACCCTGTGAGTAAGATGTGAGATTTTCTTCGAGGATTTTGAAATATAACAGTGTTCTCAAATGGCATAAAATGCGTATTTGCTCTGAAGTTTCCGCCAACCTTTGCCATCAATTAAAGAAAATAAGATAATTTTTCAAAATTATCTTTGGCGAAAAATATCACATGCTATCTTTGTAGCATATTTGTATTATAAATCTACTAATGTAAACAATGTACGGTACTGAAATATTTGCGTTTTATACAAACTCAGCCAACACTCCCAGCCTGTCGTTTGCCGATAGACACAGTGATGATAGGCCACAACATGTAAATTTATGTGTTTTCGGTTATTTCTAAAAACATGGAATGGATGCTATGAACAAGCCAACCATTGTATTTTCCTTGACATTGACAATGCGTCGTGTACACTACAGTAACTGATTAATATTTAATCAATTGGAAAACCTCGGGCAATATTACCATAACACCTCTCGGATTTATGTCGTCAGTTTCCATAATGGCCGCTCCCAGATATCAAAATGACAACTTGCACGCCAACGAAAACACATTCTTAACAAAACTATCAACACATTGTGATATTTATATCGTTATTCAATCAGCTATATATAGGAATGCACATGTTCCAAACGCCATGTTGTTGATTTGTCTTAACGTAACTATGGTATTATGTTATTTCTTTGTCGTATAAGTGAGCATG
>JBEVXV010000952.1:0-2475 GCA_040505915.1 Sedimenticola sp.
GGAACCAGGCAGAGAAAACCGAAGATATCCGTAAGAAAGCCGGGTAGAAGCAAGAGGACACCACACAACAGCAGCAACACCCCCTCCATCACTTCGATAGCCGGAGTCTCACCCCGCTCCATGGTCTCACGCACCCGTAATGCGGTGGCAAATCCCTGCAGACGCACCAGCATGCCACCCAGTACCGCAGTAAAGACAGTCAGAGCAATGGTAGGTATGGCACCAATTACTGAGCCCACTTCCATAAGAAAATAGAGCTCGGTCAGCGGCGCACCAATAAATATCAGGAGGAAAATAAACAGTGGATTCATGACGGCAAGCTTACGCCGCAGCGCCCGATAGCTCAAGATGCAGCTGACCGATCACAGGCGCGAACATATGGAGGCACCCTGCCCCCCTCCCAGCTCCCAGGTGATAACCGTCCCAGTCACAACAGACGTACTGGCAATCTATGGTCAGACGTGATGGCTGAACTCACCACGCTCGGCCGGCGCCATCAGCTCGTGAAACTGTACACCGCTCATCCGTATCAGGCTCTGGTGATCACCCGCCTCAAAGAAGACCTCAACCTGCCTACCGAGACTGGACTTGGGATCCCACACTGTCTTAACCCCGTAAGCCATGCCGATGGGTGGTACCGCTCCCAGTTCACAGTCACTAAAGACCTCCTCCAGGGCCGTCTCATCTACCATCACAACCTCTTGCTGTAACAGCTTACGTAGCGACTCCAGCTCAATACAGTAGTCTGCAGGCACCACTACCATTAGATAGCCCTCATCACCTTTTACCAGCACCCCCTTGGCCAGTGCATCACCGTGAACATGCGCCTTAGCCGCCGTCTCCTGGCTAGAGTCACTATGAGGATGAATCACTAACTGATACTCAGCCTCCTGCTGTTGCAGATACTTCTCCAATTGCGATGCTATTGCCATGATGTCTCCCTGATTTCATCTACCCTTCTACACTGAGATTAGACTGCGAAGTGGCAGTGGGCAAGCTCACAGCCTCTCAGCCAGTCCACATCCATACGGAGAGCTTATTTCACCCTATAACTTTAAGGTCAAAGGTGTTGCTAGCTCGTGAAATATCTTGGGACATCCCAGCCCCCCAAATCGACTCGCCTACGCGACAGCCGTTTCCACGGCGTCCGTCGCAATTCCGTACATACAACCGCGCCTACGCCTATCGGGGACTACCCGCCGCGACCGTCTACTGCAGAATTCACCCACTTATTTGTGATGTACGGTTATGACAGGCTACGCCCAAGCATTCGCGATAATGTGCCATCCTTATCGATCCGTTCGTGCTTGATTGCACCCACGATGTGCAACAGGATCAAGGCGATCAGCAGCTTACCCCCAAGGCCGTGTATCACATGCCCAATCTTGGAGAGGATTTCAATTTTATCCTCAGAACGGGCAATGATCTCAAACCCAAACACCCCTACCGGGTGGCCGCCTCCGATGGACATCATAAACCCAGAGAGAGGCAGCAGCAGGCTACCCAGCAGCAGTACCCAATGTACCATGTGGGCAATGGACTCTTGCCATTTTGGTTGTGTCGACAAGGGGATGGGGAAGCCCCTGTTGGTGCGCCAAAACAGGCGTATCAGTGCGAATGCAAACAGTGTGATTCCAAGAGATTTATGGAGACCAATCAATTCAAATTTTTCAGGGCCACGGGGCAGGTCCTCGATATAGATACCGAAGGCGATCAGGGCAATCATTCCGATGGCAATGATCCAGTGAAGCCCAAGGCTTGCCGTACTGAGCCTCTCCCTTGTATCAAAAAACATACTGTTCTGTTGTAGCATCTAGTTTCCCCTTGTCTTCATATAATCTTACCTGATTACCCATAAAGCTCAGCGATTAAGGCAAGGATAATGGTAACTATTCAGCTAGCACTTATCATCAAACATCGCCATCTTCTTTGGCAATATATCCGTCTAAGCTTGTTGCTACGTAGTCAGTGACTTTCATAGAAATATTCAAAAATTACGATATGACAGATACCACCCAATAGAAGAAAGTCAACCTATCTGCCTTTATGTTTATGAGCTTCTGATAGTATGTGCTTGTAATACTTTCCTAACGCTTTATCACTTGATCGGCGTTCAGAGAGAGAGGCTGAATTAAACGCCTCCTCTCGCAGCAACTTGAGATAATTAGTTAAACGTCTCTGTTCTAAGTCTCCAGAGACAATAGCTTGCTGAACCACACAGCCAGGTTCAGCTTGATGTTGGCAATCACTAAATTTACATTGTTCTGCATACGCTTGAATATCAGCAAATGTTGTTGCAATGCCTTCCTTGCAATCAGCTATTTGAATTTCACGCATACCGGGTGTATCTAAAATCATCCCTCTTGCATCTAAAGAAATCAGAGAACGTTGAGTTGTCGTGTGCCGGCCCTTGCCATCATCTTCTCTTATGCCTCTCGTGCTTTGCCGCTTTTCACCGAGCAGTGTATTAATAAG
>JBEVXV010000953.1:0-3330 GCA_040505915.1 Sedimenticola sp.
TACAGCAACCACTTCGAGAAGGCTGTGGAGGTGCAACATCTGCAACAAGACAGACCGGAAATATCGGCTCGTCGGACATGTACTGAAGTATCACGTCCCTATTGACCAGGCGCCATATTACTGCAGCTTGTGCCATTTCCGCTGTATGGAGGCCCGTGACCTGCAGTCACATATGACCAACTACCAGCGACATGTTGAGGAAGCTAGCAAGATGGGTCGGGTGGATTTGCACCGAATTCTGCACAAGTCAAACAATCCAGTCCAGCTGAACTCAGAATACATGGTGCCAGTCTGTACAGCGGGGACCGAGGACCCGACGGATATTTTCCAGCAGGACGAGGAGCCCACCATACCTGACTGGCTGATCCAGGACACCGCGGCCACGATGATACCAGATGACACAAGTGCCTACTCCAGCACCCTGGCACCGTTTCGGCCAGTAGACAGCAGTAGTACCAGGATGCCAGCACAACTTACCGCTGCTGCTACAACTTGGGAGGCACCCGCCCGTCACCAGCCGGTCACACAGGAGAGGCCATTCACCATTACCATCCCGGACTTCCAGACGCTCGATACAGGCCTGTTGTCCTTGGTACAGGGAAGTGTAGATGTCACTACCGGTCCTAACTACGGGGCAGCACAATCAACACCTATGCCTCCACCACATCTGCAACCACGACTGACAGCGACGTCAACCCCAGCGAAAGGGCATGAGATAGCAACACCTGTTCCCCCCACTCCTGTACAGGATGAAAGGAGCACGCCAGCAGTGGTTAACATTTTACCCGAACTGTTAGCCAGTGACGCCAATGATCCATTTGCCATTGAACATGTTGAGGCCGACCACCCAGAAAACCCGGTTGCGAAGGCCATAAGAGAGGGATTTGCAGCCGTTGTGAATGCATTAGAGTCACACGCAAGGGCTACCAGAGAGACCCTCAAACCGCTCAACAACATTGTCGGTGAGCTGGCCCGGATCGAGAGGAAGATGGCGGCTATGGAGCGCCGCACAGCCCATGTCCACGAGACCGCACCCCAACCTGAGCCGCAGCGCAAGAGGGTGAAGTCACCACGGCCAGCAGAGAGCAGAAGTCGGAGCCCGGTGATGAAGAGCGTCGTGGGTAAGAGTTACCAGGTGAAGAAGTCAAAGAAGTGATATGAAGGACTTTGACTTTAACTGAAGTACCGTAGAACTTGAGTGATTAATTTAAGGCATCTTCTGAGAACTTACTAAGACATATCAAGTGACACTGTCCGCTATTGCAACAGGGGAATATTCTTGCAAAAGAGATGCTACTCCTGCTAGGAGCAACCCGGAGTCATACCTCTCTCACACTTGGTGGATTAGTGAGACTCCGACTTGCTCTTGGAGGAGGGAATTTGATGTTCCAAGAATATTGCCTTGTAACCTAACATAATTATATATTAAATGTTGAGGTGCACTAGATGCTTTAATAGTTTATGGCAACAGGAGTTTAGCCATAGTGACAGGGGAGTAGTGATACGCCCCGGTATTTAGGGTCCTAAGTTATTTTATCTTATTATAAGACATATGTCGCATGACGTTAAATTGTTACGCTCTTAGAATTATGTGATGAAACAGTCTAATCTTTATACATTACCTGGTTATGTACCATGCTGCAAGTTGTTGGAACTCAGATTCAACCGTGTCAATTCTAGTGCACCAGTTAGGCCTTTAAGTCTTTGATGATTCTGACAGACCATGGGGAGAAACATGCATATTAGCCTGGAATATATCGCAGTGCAGACATACATATAGCTAGCCATGGTTGCCGCTCCAATGTTTTGGTCCGTTTTGATATGCGTGCGAATCTTTCACCCCACGCGAAGTCAGATGATTCACAGATTTATCCATTCCATTCACGAGTAAACACAAGTTCATTATATAATATAACACTTTATATGTCGTTATGCTAAGTAAACATTCATGACAATCCTCATAACTGAGTGAAAATGCATCGGTTCTAGTCCATTATTTACATGTGCTGCTCATCGTCCGCCATTTTTGCTTTGAATTATGGGATTGTGTACCTTGGTTACTGAGCGAAACGACTCTAGTCAGCGCTAAAGTATGAAGCGTAGTTACTCCCGTGCATTTTCGGTACCAAACTATGATTACTATTTGTATTTGCATTTTTCTCTTTTGGTCAAGAGATTATTAATTTCAAATCAGCCATGTTTAACCGTTGCGTGGTTTCTAAGAGATGTTTAGAAATCACGCGCAGTAATTCTATTTTCGCCCCGATTTGGGGCGCCCAAAAATAGGCACCCACTATGAGGGCAGAGTCGCCCCATTTTGGGTCACTTTGCCCACATATCTGGGGCGCCCACTATTTATGGGCATAGGGTGTATATAAGGCCCGGCAAATCGGAGTACAGGCATTCTGGCCATTCTGAGCTTGCTCGAACATCCGCTCCGTGAGAGACCTTTCGAAGATTATATAAATTCTAAATTTCATCATCAGACCAAATTTAACATGAATCGCCTCAGTTCAGTAAGGCATATTTCACATTATTAAATATCTCACAGGCCAGAGTCATTTTGGACGTTATTTAGGAATATTTCCAACCCTTTACAGTGGCTGAGTGTCATTACTCGTCTTTGCGGTTTTAAATACGGCCCGTTGCCGTAGCGGCTGGTGTGTCTATTCACACGATACCTGAATTACATGCGCACGGTCTTCCCTAACCAAATTTGATGTTCAGTAATATACATCATTGTCACGATGCTTGAACATATGGTTACGTTTTAGTAACATTGTAATAAATTATTGAAACTTTACAACGTCTCATAAAATTCCAAACGATGCAACGAAGAGTGTGATTCCCGGTTTAGCCCCACAAGAATACAGATCATAACAACGCATAGGCTAATGGTTGACAGCAGAGTGCAATCCGCAACCGCCACGCAGACGCTACCACAAATACAGATCAGAGCTAGAGCGCCCATTACGACGCAATAACTCTGATGAACAGTTGCTATACTCTGCATTCAACGATTAGCGCCTGCCTTGTCTGATATATCAAGGCCAGCTACCCCAGATCATATCCAAGCGTTAAAAGTGGTAAAAGGGTACCCAGATCTACCTTCGGTCATTTGAGCTACCAACACATGATAGTCCCCAGTGGTCTATAGTTACACACGGCCACGACACCTTACGCCACTGGCGCGTAACATTCTTTGGTGACATAGCGGTGGGATCTGTAAATATTCAAACACAGATCCAGAGGTCGACCCCATAGCTTCTAGTACGACAGACTGGTGTATTGTATTGTACCGTTTACCACAATGGATCCAAACCAACTAGA
>JBEVXV010000954.1:0-9408 GCA_040505915.1 Sedimenticola sp.
GTGAAGTTGAAGTGTTGTCGTTGTCATGTTGAATGAAAGAATAACCCAATATTAGTAGAAGTCGTCAAGCATTTGGGAAGTGTTCTATGTTTAATAAATCCCTCTATGTTCTGTATAACCCTCGTTGTCCAGTTATTACACTGGTGGCAGCGGTAACACAATTTCGGAAACTTTCCGAGTCGGCCCTTCAGCGTTCGGCCTGAATGGAACCGCATTAATCGGGACGGAAAGAACGTGTCTAAACTCCAAACAAACCCGTGGTGGTGGGGAACTGTCAATATTATTGAAATGTACAATAAACTTTAATGTCAAACTTATGTTGTTGACTTCTATTTATTTTATTGAGTGCCTAAATGACGTAACGACTTGGGCGCTGCTGTATTATTGCGGACCATGACCTGAACTACATAATATAATTATTGACAATTATTACCTAAACTGTGATGAGAAGGGTTGCCTAAACTACGTAATGACATTTGTTCTTTACCGTAAATAAATAACAATCAGTTTGGCTGTAAGAAATTAACAGTGAAGGTGTAACATCCAACTAAATTGTCATATAAATTGTATAGCATATGTCGGACACTGACGCTATAATAGTAGGTGATTCACGCTTAGCGGGTTTCCAAAGATATTCATCACCCACTGATTTACAGTTGAAATTTGTAATACGGCGAGGCGCACGGGTAGCAGACTTGGTTGAACCCACTTTAGAAGCAGTTCGAGCAGTACGTGGTGCCAATATATTGATCGTTAAAATTGCATGTGGCATTAATAATTTTACTGAATTTGTTACGCATCCAAATGGCAGAGAACTCACATATGCAGGTGTTACGGGAGACCATGTGTATTCAGAATTAAAAGAATTAAAGCGGGAAATTAAAGAAATAAAACCGAAAGCATTAGTCGGATTCGTTACAGTCCCCACATTGTCATTTGCGAAAAATATAGAGTCTCGCATAATTTCGAACAGACTTCGAGAATCAAAATACTCTACAACTGAAGTGGCTGGGCTACAAACAGCTTTAGATGAACAAATAAGCATATTAAATATACGTTTAAAATTTGAGAATTCAGTGCATCAAGCGGGGCACCGTAAGGGCTGCAGAACTATATCGTGGCACCGTTACATTACAAAGTTGTCAAAACGGAAAAGAAGTCGCACGGCGAAACACTCGCGGACTGTAGTTAGAAACAATTTCACAAAATTATATGACGGCTTGCACGCAGTGTCTGAATTAAAACAGAGGTGGTTCCATGACTTGCTCCATTGCATAACAATTGAACGTAGATATACAACATATGATGAGGCTAAAACACTGCATATTGTAATTGAGGAGTCCAGTGATTCTACGAGTAGCAGTGACACCAGTAGCACATCTAGTGAGGAAAGCGTC
The DNA here is from genome assembly GCA_040505915.1 of Sedimenticola sp. Lineage (GTDB taxonomy): Bacteria > Pseudomonadota > Gammaproteobacteria > Chromatiales > Chromatiaceae > Vondammii. Next base: position 1,398 of record JBEVXV010000954.1, read on the forward strand.
GATTCTCGGACATCAAGGTGGGACTTCAAACGTAGAAAGACAGACTAAGACTGGTAAGTCATGGGTGAGGAAGGGGAAGCGATGGCGGCGGCAAGAATTCCTAAACCTATAGTGATGCCTGATTGTTTTTATGGTGGTGATGAGGAGGATTGGGAATGTTGGTATCAAAACTTCACTGACTGTGCAGAAATTAATGGGTGGGATGATGACCTAAAATTGAAATTCCTGGCCGTGCGAATGAAGGGAATGGCCCAACGTGTATTCATGGACTTAGATTCTGAGTCAAAAGGTGACTTTTCTGATGCGAGTGGCGCTTTAGCAGTGAGATTTCGCAGTACTAAAGATAAGGAACTGTTCAAATCCCAATTTTTATCGAGAAACCGACAGGCAGGTGAGACATTACCAAGTCTCGGTAATGCGATAAGAGTGCTTGCAGGCAAGGCATATACCGAGGTAGCAAGCAAGGTGAGAGATGAGTTGGCTCGTGACCAATTTATTAGAGCTCTCAACAATAGTAAACTTGTTCTAGAGTTGCGGCATCACATGCCCAAATCATTGGATGATGCAATAAGGGTGGCGATTGAATGGGAAAATGTAGAAGGCACAGGAAGTAAATTGACAGCAGCAACCGGCGGCTTGGGTGAGGCGGCAGGTAGTCACCTCCCCAGCCATCGGAGCGGTGGACCCAACTCGGGAAGCAGAGATGAACTGGTTGAGATGATGAAAGAAATGATGACGTTGTTTAAGTCAGAGAGGGGAGGATCTGCTGGTGGAAGAGGGTTTGAGAGGGGAGCATTTGTTGGTGGGAGAGGCCGAAGGGGACGGGGTAGGCCAATTGAGAGAAAGGATGAAATCTGCTGGCAATGTGGCCAGGGGGGACATATGCGAAGAGAGTGTCCAAACTTTTCATGCTGGCAATGCGGGGCTCAGGGCCACAGGCAGTTTGAATGCCCGCATAAGAATTCTACAAATTCGGGAAACGGAATGTAGCTGGAATTGAGGGTCGAATCCCAGCTAAAAGTGAACGCAGACCTGCAAATGAGGGTTCATGTGAGTCTGAAAGATGTGCCGCAACTGGGCTGTCCATATTTTGCTGGGGTACGGTTGGAGGGGTGGACGTCAAGTGTCTAGTGGACACTGGATCAGTCTTTACGTTGATGAGCCAGGACCTTTATGAAAAAGCTTGCAAGTTGGGACAGCAATCAAATAAACTCCAGCCATTCTTTGAATCGGTGGTCTCAGCAAATAACGAGCCACTCAACATATTAGGGTGTGTAACCATGGAAATCAAAATTGGACACAATATTTTCAAACAGGATATTCTGGTTGCAAAAGACTTGGCCCACGAGTGTTTACTAGGAACCGATTTCCTTCAACGAAACAGAGTCACAGTGGACTTCAGATCAATGAGTCTGGTGGTGGAAAATTCGTCAACAGCACTTCAAGCTCATAATGGTAACATGAGTGTGTGTAGAGTTGCCGTTGCTGAGACGATTTCCATCCCAAGTAGACATGAATTAGTTGTGACGGCCAAGTTGCAAAATAAAGGAAGAGGATTTCAGAACAGTGGGGGCGTGGGCATATTTGAACCGAAACAGCAACGTAATAAGGCAAGTGAGATTCTGGTTGCCAGAGTGATCGCAGATCCAGTGAATAAGAAAATTCCAATCCGACTGATTAATCTGTCTTCAGATGACATCATGATCTACAAGAACACAAATGTTGGAACGTTCACCAATGTAGAACACTTGGAGGTGTATGCCGGGGCAGATGTTTCATCACCATTGGGAGCAACAGGTAGTAGCTCCCATGGCGTATGTGCAACAGACCTGGGAGCAACAGGTGGTAGCTCCCAATCTGTCGCACCCACACGGGAGAGCGAGAAAGAATGGGTTGGAAACATGCTGAAGGACTCACAAGTAAATGCCAAACAAAGACAACAATTAGCGAACCTTGTGCTGGAATACGAGAATTCATTTTCCAGGACCGCACACGATTTGGGAAGAACGGATGCTGTTAAACATCGCATAAATACGGGAGATGCAGACCCAGTTAAACAACCAATCAGGCGGGTACCAATTCATATAAAGGAGGAGGTAAAGCATCAAATAGATGAAATGCTGGATAACAATATCATCCAGCCTTCGTGCAGTCCATGGAGATCTCCAATTGTATTAGTGAAGAAAAAAGACGGGTCAGCCCGGTTCTGTGTCGATTTCAGAAAAGTAAACGACGTTACGAAGAAGGACGCATACCCGATTCCACGCATCGATGAGACATTTGACGCATTAGCCGGAGCGAAATATTTTTCGACGCTTGACCTTGCCAGTGGTTATTGGCAAGTCGAGTTAGATGAAAATGACCGTGAGAAGTCAGCCTTTGTGTCGCCACAGGGAAAGTTGTTCGAATTTAGGGTGATGCCCTTTGGATTATCAGGGGCCCCCAGTACATTCCAGAGATTAATGGAGGCAACACTTGCTGGACTGCAGTGGGAGATTTGTCTTATATATTTAGATGACGTCATTGTCTATAGTAAGACATTTAACGACCACCTGGGTGCCCTCAAACTGGTGTTTGACAGATTTCGACAGGCAGGACTTAAAATGAAGCCAAGCAAATGTCAGTTCGTCTTACCTAAAGTGTCCTGTTTAGGACATCTGATCTCCGAAAAGGGGGTAGAGACAGATCCGCAGAAAGTGGCGGCAGTGAATGAGTGGCCTAGACCGAGAGATGTGAACGAACTCCGACAATTTCTAGGGCTAGCAACATATTACAGGAAATTTATCGAAGGCTTTGCGAAGGTAGCCTCACCTCTAAATAAGTTGCTGCAGAAACAAGTGGCATTCATCTGGTTAACTGAACATGACCAAGCGTTTAACGAGCTTAAGAAAAGGCTGGTGTCGGCTCCGATATTGTCATATCCACAAGCAGATGGTAGTTTTGTGCTTGACACAGACGCAAGTAGTGGAACTATTGGCGCAGTTCTGTCACAATTGCAAGATGGTCAAGAGAAGGTGATCAGCTACAGCAGTAGGACACTAACCAAATCTGAGAGGAACTATTGTGTAACGCGAAAAGAATTGCTTGCCCTGGTTGATGCAGTGCGCCAATTTAGACACTACCTCTTGGGTAGAGAGTTTGTGGCTCGGACAGATCACAAGGCGCTTGTTTGGCTGTGGAATTTCAAGAATCCGGATGGCCAGGTAGCCCGGTGGCAGTCATTACTCTCCGAGTATGAGATGAAGATAGTGCACAGAGAGGGAAAATCTCATGGGAATGCCGATGCCATGTCCCGGAAGCCACACCGAGACCACGTTCCTGTGTGCATGGAGATGTGGCTGAGGATGGCCTGTCGAACTGGACTGAAAATTTGACAAAGGATGAAATACGAGCAGACCAAGAAAGTGACGGTGATATGGGGAACATATACAAGTGGAAGCAACAAAATGTTGCGACGCCACCCAAGGTGCCCCCGGAAGCCTCGCGCACAACAAAGAGGTACTTGGGCCAATGGGATCAACTGCAGTTAATAGATGGCATTCTATACAGAAGGGTTGAAGAAGGTGACCAAACTATCAACCAGTTACTGGTACCATCCAATAGGAAGCTGGAGATCATGCAGTCACTTCACAAAGAGGCGGGAGGAGGACATTTAGGTATTGCAAAGGTCTGTGCAAAGTTGAAATGTCGCTGCTACTGGAGTGGGTGGCAGGAAGATGTAGAGATATTCTGCAAGGAATGTTTGGAATGTGGAAGCAGGAAAAGTCCTACGAAGCACACTAGAGCACCTATGGTGGCCAATTGTGCTGGCAGTCCCATGGAGAAAATAGCACTGGATATTCTTGGACCATTGCCCACTTCCAAGGATGGGAATCGGTACATATTAGTGATATCTGACTACTTTACCAAGTGGACGGAAGCATATGCGTTGCCAAACCACAGGGCAAAGACGGTTGCCAAGACTCTGGTTGACGAGTTCATCTGTAGGTATGGAGCTCCCATGATAATTCACTCCGATCAGGGATCAGATTTTGAGTCTAAGCTCTTCAAAGAAGTATGTGTATTGCTGGCCATAAAGAAAACACGAACGACGCCGTATCACCCTCAATCGGATGGGCAGGTCGAGCGATTTAATCGAACGCTGCTAGACATGCTCAGCAAGCACGTTCAGGAGGATCAAACTGACTGGGATATACACATACCCCATGTTATGATGGCTTATCGGTCAAGTGAACAGGATTCCACGAAATTCTCGCCGGCAATGTTAATGTTCGGCCATGAATTACGCTTACCGATAGATGTGATCGTAGGAGATCCTCCCAAGGCAAAGCCACAGATTAGTGACTATGCATCACATCTCAGGACATCCCTAAATACAGCCTTCAAGAAAGTCCGAGACAATTTGGAGGCCAGCCACAAAATACAAAAAGACACTTATGACGTAAAAGTGGCAGGAATGAGAATAGAGGAAGGTGACGATGTTTGGCTGCATTCTCCTGCAGTTAAAGTTGGAAGAACCACTAAGTTGAACTGTCCTTGGGAAGGGCCATATACAGTTCTACAGAAAATGTCGGACGTCACATACAAAATAAAGAGAGCGGGTGGTAGAAAGGAAAAGGTAGTTCACTACAACCGGCTAAAGCCATACAATCAGAGCAAGGGTAATGCGGCAAGTCAGACCCAGATACCAAATTTGGCTCGGGAGCAGCAGGTGGTAGCTCCCAGCAAGAAGGACCAACAGCCAAACCATACTGCTAGGGAGCAACCGGTTGTAGCTCCCAGAGAAGCTGTGGAGGACTATTCTAGTAGCGAGGCGGAAACAGTAGCCGAGGAAGATGAACCAAACCTGGGCGGACGGGAAGGAGTAGCTGAGGGTCCTCCCATTGAGGCCCCAATTGAGGAACCACATGATAGAAGACCACCAAGAGTCCGAAGACCTCCAGGGTGGTTGCAAGACTATGTTACTGATGAGATTGAGTCGGAGAGTGATGCTGGAAGTACTGATAGCGAATGACGGTGTTGTTCATATTATCATGCATGTATTTTACCATGTAGGGTTGTGGGTGGGGTATGAATGATCAGCCTTGTTAGGCCTCGAGGGCGAGTCCTATCATGGGGGGGAGTCGTGTAGTGAGTGGTTCACAGGGAGTGTGCGGTGCGGTAACTACCGACATGGTGTGGTGCGGTGCGGTAACTACCGACATGGTGTTGTGCGGTGTGGTGCGACTCCGGTCGAGCGGAAGTAGCGTGGTGTAACGGAAGTGCTGAGAAGTGAAGTTGAAGTGTTGTCGTTGTCATGTTGAATGAAAGAATAACCCAATATTAGTAGAAGTCGTCAAGCATTTGGGAAGTGTTCTATGTTAATAAATCCCTCTATGTTCTGTATAACCCTCGTTGTCCAGTTATTACAGTTATGTAATATATCAAATCTGAGGATTGCGATACAAATTAAGCTGGAAGCATCGTGTTATGGTCTCCAATCCTCTCGATGTTGTGTAAGATATATCTGTACATATCTTGAGACAACTCATACCTTGGTGACTTTTCAAGATCAGGTACCATCGTATTGTATGTCAGGCGTTCAGCCTATATGAGGCTCAATCCCCGAACAGCCACAAGACTGTCGAAGCAATTGCACACGACACACCCCAAATGGCCCGTACCTGGCCGACAAAAAACAATGCTGGGATTGATGTTTATCGCGACCAGTCATGGGGGCCGTGGTCTGTTTTGCTGGTGGAGGAAAACTGGAGTACCCGGGGAAAAACCACCGCAGGCATGCTCGGACAGACAAACCGAACAGACATGAATCGCACCTTAGCCATAGCTGACCAGATAACGATTCAGTGGTCTGCCGCATTAGGTCGAATTCACGACCCTCTGCGGACAAGCGGCCCATGGGATATATGGGTATACTGCATCATCGATTGGCAAGTCGATACTATCCCACCGCTCCAGGAGCAACGTCGCACATGGATTTTAAGACATGACTGGTCGGCGATAACAAAAATACAACACATGTCGACAGAGCACTTGCACAAAGCCCAACAGAACCCGGATCTCCGGGTGACGTGGCAAAAAAATAAAATTACCCCACCCACCACCCTAGTATGCAAAAACATATTTGCAAAATTTTTCCATCGAAATAAAAAGAAATTATGCAAATGCATATATCGTATTCAATCGGCAATCCACATTTTTAGGATCCGAATATAGATATTTTCTAACTTCAAAGGCTATAAAAGCACATTTATCTCAATACGCATGCATACTATTGCTGTAGACACGGTATATATTGAAAAACAAATGGAGCGGTACATTGACAGGGGAGGTAACGGTGTATGGTAATTTCGAACCATGGTCAATTCGGCCCATATTATCAGTTTTTGTGGTTATTTCGGCCCATATTTGTGTTAATTTCGGTAACTACATGCATATATCCGTGGCAGTATTGTCATATGAAGATACGTCTATGTAGTATAAATAAATTGTAATCTTTATATAGCTATTAGTGATTATGTTCGTCAAAACTGCACACCAGGATAGTCATGGAAACAGAATGATAAATATAGCCGCTTAATTAATTTATAGGTAGCAACAGAACAATACGATTCAGTTACCTGTGTTTCCCTAGCCACACAAGTACACGATATTGTACCAGTGTACTTTGCATTCATATTCAATGCACAATCGTGTCATATAAACGTTTATAGGCTATATAGAAGAGGTAAATGACATTCTCAAGAAACCGTGAACGGCAAGCATAGTCCGTGCAGTGTAAGCCAATTCACATTTCAAAAGTCAAGAAACAGTGAATTTTATATCGCGAGGTACCCCTTGTCTGGTTTGATGACGAAAAAAGAGATACATTTCCTAACTTCCTAACTTATGTGCTGTCACGGTTAAACTCATACCCATTGCTAATGCTTACAACTGTATGTCCAGAAAGTTTGAACAAAATCGGAACGTAATGTTTAGAGAGAAATTACCGCAACAAAGCGTGTACAATTGTTAAGGGCTACTAGCTATCCGAGTGTATTTGTCACACTAGCTCATCCCTCAACAATTGTACACTTTTTGTGTTGTTAATTTCTCGATAATCACTCGTTCAGCAAGGGGTGCGTATAACTTGACACCACATATAGTAGGGAAGGTATCTTGTTCCGTCATCAAACCAGATAAGGGGTACCCCGCGACACGAAAATCACCATCTCTTGATTTTCGGAGGCTGTAAATCGCTTAAACTGCGCAGAATTTATCCATGATTTCTTGAGAATGTTATAAACATCATATATACAGTCCACTACAATATAACTATGACAGGATTGTCAGTGGCGGCACTATTATTTCAGGAAACGGCGTATGTGGGGTCAATTACTATAAACAATTTGCCGTACATGCTGACCGCATTACGCCGTACACATTTTTCTCATCGTGATTCAATTTGCCGTACACCCGATGCGTTTTCTTTTACACGACTGCAGTGTTTCATGGCGTTGGCCAGTCACAGTCAACACATTATATGTATCTATATATCAAAATATACGTTTCGATATCACATTTAGTTCGAAAAGAGGGATCTAAAACGTTAAATTTAATAAAAAGAGACAGTTTGAATAGAATTTCACCATGACCTCTTCACATTGAAATCATGATCACACAAAATTGCGACAAAAGCTGGAATAAACCACTGTATGAATACTTCAATATATCACATAAGAATACAAAATAATGTACCTTCAGCTCACAGGATCGCTATTGTTGGCATAATATGTATTTGTTGTCACCAACACCTTCTTCAGCGCAAATTTCCCTCGCTTCGGGGGTCGCAATATCCGGTGTACGGTTATACACAGTGTGAATGTGACATTGAGTCTGGTACATGTAACAATAGTAAGGTATGTGGACATGACATTAGTCAGCATGGTGTGATTCCATGTTTGAATAAAGTTAAGGCCATCGAGGAGTGGCCTGTCCCCAAAAATGTTACGGATGTGAGATCATTCGTTGG
>JBEVXV010000955.1:0-6997 GCA_040505915.1 Sedimenticola sp.
TCTAAGTAATTCTGACAACACAGTGGTTGTTTTCCTTGAAACAATGCTCCAGACAGTTTTCATGTGACAGCCAGCTTAATACATGTTTAAAGGTCAAATGCAGTGCATTTTTCATGGCATATTTCCGTGTTTTTTTAAATCACGAACCGTATACAAATTAATTAATCTTACTCCGCGTTGCCAAATATTACCATAAAGTGACTTTGTAGGCGCCGTGTACCTGTGACCATGTTAGCCGGAAGTGAAAAAATTGTCACGTGACAAATTGTTGCATGACGTCATTTGAGTTTCCGGATATCCTTCTGTCATCCTTCTGTCAAAAATTATCATACATAATGCCGCGTTGTGTCGTACCATTTTGCGGTAACACCTCAGCTAGTGGTGGTGGGTTATTCACATTTCCTGCGAATCCTGAAATTAATCTCCAATGGCGTGTTAATATGAACATGATGAAGCGAAAAGAAAAGAAGTCTCCTACGGAACCGGGTTCGCTGTGCCTGTGGGTAAATTCGCCGTACAGCCGGATTTGTGGAAAACATTTTGAGGAGAACTGCTTTGTGATTAGTCGCAGTTTTGCCGACACAATCGCCTCCAGCCAACCTCGACGACTCCAACTGAAGCCGGGCGCAATTCCAACAATTTTCAATGAAGATGCCATCGCGCCTGCATCACCCAGGGCCAGACCGAAACGGCGATGGTGGTCTGTTGTTCGAAGTGCGTTCGAAAAAAGAAGTCCAGAAGAGGTGAATATCCTATCATTATGTCTAGCAGAAAGTTAGCGCTTGGTGGCCAGAAAGGAACATAACAGCAATGTTGATTCTTGTTTTGCATTGTTTTAGCTGGTCAAATTTAGCTTCCACTCCATTATTTGGTAAATTCTGTTCATTACACCTTGTCCATATTGTAATTGATTATTCATGTATTTGGTTAATCAATATCTAGTCGTGCTTGTACATTGGTTTATAGAGCAAGGTATTCCACTGTTTCATTTCAATCTTAGGTATAAGAGTCGTATGTATTTGACTAATTGGTTTATAAACCTATTGTTTGATTGTAAATACTTCAGACTGAAGTAAACTTATACAATTTCAGTTCGGACCCATGGTTTTACCACACCAGTGAACTCGTACCAACATGTACATGTGTATAACGTCGTCCCAGTATATTGATAGGATTTTGTAGCTTTATATTCCACCCGTTGACCAAGTCTGAGCTTGGCTGTTGATATGTAGTTTAACACCAATATGGCAATAATCTGTCTGTCCGTCCGTTAACTTTTCTACAAAACTTAACATTATCGTTCGTACATTATAAATATCTTTTATAAATTGCCGTCGCAGCCAGATTAGCTTTGTTTTGTCTTAGATGACCTTACATGTATATGTAATCAACTGTTCACATTTGCGTTCCTCCACCTCTAACTCAATGTATACAAACATTCTGTTACAATAGTCACTTGTCTTACAGACAATTAGTGAGACGCAGGAAGCGATTGAGCATACAACAGCCCCCGGTGACCACTCGTACTGCTTCGGCCCCGTTCCATCAGCACCCCCAGTCACAGTAGCCCAGGTTGACGTGGAGACTGTGGCTCCAGACCTGTGTCACCTGACAGAAATCACCAATGTGCCTGCTCGTACCAAGGTGAGATTTTATTATACCCGCACTTTCGAAGAAAAGCGGGTATATTGTGATCGCCTCCGTCCGTCATTCCGTCCGTCCGTAATGACGACCATGTCAACACCGATAGCAGTAGAAGCATCAAACTTCACATGCTTACTCCTTATGGTCACCGCATGTGCATGGGCCAACAAAATATTTTTTTCGACCTTCAAGGGCTCGGCAGGGGAGATAATTGTGCGAAAATGGGGGAAAATCATTAAAATGCTTGTGAGGCTATCTCCTCATTCGTTCATACACATACAGCCTTCATATGGTGCATGCTGTTTATCAGTAACCCAAAGATGTGCACAAAGCAAAAAAATAAATTCCACGACCCCTGACTGCTGAACAGGGGAGGTAATTCTGTTAAAAATAGCGTTAAAAATCCTTGTGAGGCTATCTCCTCATTCGTTCATACACATACAGCCTTCATATATGGTGCATGCTGTTTATCAGTAACCCAAAGATGTGCACAAAGCAAAAAAAATATTCCACCACCCCTGACTGCTGAACAAGGGAGATAATTCCGTTAAAAATAACGTTAAAAATCCTTGTGAGGCTATCTCCTCATTCGTTCATAGACATACAGCCTTCATACGTTACATGCTGTTTATCAGCAACCCAAAGATGTGCACAAAGCAAAAAAATATATTCCACGAGACCACGACCCCTGACTGCTGAACATGTGAGATAATTGCGTTAAAAATCCTTGTGAGGCTATCTCCTCATTCGTTCATAGACATACAGCCTTCATACATTACATGCTGTTTATCAGTAACCCAAAGATGTGCACAAAGCAAAAAAAATGTTTCCACGACCGCTGACTGCTCAGTATTAGCATTCCATATTTGTATATTGAAGTTTTTATATCTTTTGCAGACATACAGCAAAAGAGTTGGAACGCCTAAACGTTGGTGGCCAAAAGGTACACCTGTTCCGAAGGCATCTTCACGATCATTCGCGACACAGACCGATGATGTAATCATCGTCGAGAAAGAATGCCACTGTCAGCGACCTTCCCTTACCCTTCCTCCTGATACAGATGACGATATCAGCATCACGTCAGAGACCACAGAGATGGATTTTGCTGTTGATGCGGATGATCCCGACTTCGATCCTGCTATGGAAAATGCTGACTCAGATATAAGGTATTATAAGACATTGGTACTTGTTTGCAAATAATTCTAGGTTTTCCTGTTTCCGTCCGTTAACTTTTCCACAAAACTAAGTTACTTAACATTATCGTTCGACGTTCGCACCTTATATTGTTCATACATTTGTAAATAGCTCAGACGCAGGGTGTATATTGTGGCTCCGACACTCTTGTTCTACTATGGTTCATGGGTGGAGGTTGGGAGCATGTGAAGGGTAATCCTTAATGGAATGTCGACCTACATGATTTGGCCCTCATGTACCACTTTGGCTCCCTGGTACTTAAGAGCTAAACCCTGTTATGCCCCATTAAAAAGGAATATGTTCTGTACAGAAATTATTATACCCCCCCAACGAGTTGGTGGGGGGGTATACTGGAGTCAGCTTGTCCGTCCGTCCGTCTGTCCGTGCGTGCGTGCGTGCGTCCGTCTGTCCGTCACAAAACTTAACATTTGTAAATTTCCTTTTAACCTGTCTTTCCCTTTGCGGAATGCTTTCATATTTTACCCACCCATTCTCTGACACTCATACATTGTTCTGCGACAAACCTACGACCCCCATTTATGCCAGGGGTCAAGGTCACAGACTTAGAAACTTAAAAAAAAACGAAAACTTAACAATTGTAAATTTCCTTTTAACCTGTCTTTCCCTTTGCGGAATGCTTTCATATTTTACCCACCCCTTCTCCAACACTCATACATTGTTCTGCGACAAACCTACGACCCCCATTTATGCCAGGGGTCAAGGTCACAGACTTAGAAACTTAGAAAAAAAACGAAAACTTAACAATTGTAAATTTCCTTTTAATCTGTCTTTCCCTTTGCGGAATGCTTTCATATTTTACCCACCCCTTCTCTAAAACTCATACATCATTCTGCAATAAACCTGCGACCCCCATTTATGCCAGGGGTCAAGGTCACGGACTTAGAAACTTCGAAAAAAACGAAAACTTAACAATTGTAAATTTCCTTTTAACCTATCTTTCCTTTTGCGGAATGCTTTCATATTTTACCCACCCCTTCTCCAACACTCATACATCATTCTGCAACAAGCCTGCGACCCCCGCTGATGCCAGGGTCAAGGTCAAATACTTAGTCGCTTTACAAAGCTTAACATCAGAGAAATATTGTTACAACTTCTGTTTCCTTGCTCGGATCTGCTTCACATTTCAGGCATACATTGCTCGAATGGACCTCTACCACCCTGTGACAAATTTACGTTTGTGCCCCCCCCCCACCGCTAAGCCCAGAGTCAAGGTCACACACTTGGATTTATTTTACATAATTTGTTACATATTTAGGTTTACCTGGGCCCACAGGGGGGGTATTCCGTAAGCCTCGCTTATTGACGGCTGCCATCTAGTTGTTTTTGGGGCTGGAGCTAAGTGACTCTGGCGCAGTATGGGCCTGGCACCCGGTCAGGATATTCTAATTCCAGGACTGAACTAGAAGTGTGTTTTTGGACAAAAAACGTGTATGTCTCCCCTCCCCCACCGCTCATGTTATCGGATTTGAACAATAACTCGGTAAATACTGGACGAATCCCCATGTGCGTAACTTCACATGATGACAAGTATTGTTAGAAAGTTTCACGATACTAGGTGAAATAGTTTTGGAGATACACGCGACACAAGTTGAACAAGAGGTCCATGATGGCCCTGAATCGCTCACCTGTTAGAATATCCTGCACTCAACCTGTCCATGATGAGGAAAATTCCCAAAATCAGAGCTCAATATTTACAGAAAATATATACCGGTATTCAGTCCTGAAATTAGAATATCCTGACCTGTGGAGAAGAATTTGGAAATTGTTAATAAAAGAACAACCTTTTCATCTTTCGGTGGCCATCTTGAATGAACTAATCATCCAATTCCGATGAAAGGTGGTCCCGATTGATCGCCTCCTCAATACCTTTGATTTGATATACGACATGACCATATTCAGTCAAATGTGAAATTTGACCTTTCGGCGGCCATCTTGAAAAAAATAATCATCCGATTTTGACAAAATTTTGGCCTTAAATGACCCTGGCAGTTGATAAGCCGTCGAACATAAAAAACAATCAATTTACTATGTTTCAGTGACACTGAAATATTTCCACTGGTGGACACCATAGAACCAAAAGACGATCATAAGTACATTGTATTTGAGTCCGCACTGAAGGAACTTCTTCAGTTCTGCCAGGTCTGCGGTAGTCGTGCAGAGGTGCGTAGGAGGCAAGTCCGTGGGACAATGGTGGCTCTAGAAGGGGTATGCAAGTCCAATAGTGGTCATGTGCGGCACTGGCAGAGCCAACCCAGCCATCGAGGAATGCCAGTGGGTAATCTGCTGCTCGCGGCATCTATTCTGTTCAGTGGATCGAGTCCTGCGAAGGCGATAAACATGTTGAAGTTCGTGAACATCCAGTCCTTTTGTTTGAGGACGTTCTACTCTATACAGAGTTCATACCTACTTCCGGCCATAGACAGTATTTGGGAGGACGAGCGGGAAGCTCAGCTACATCTGGCGACAGGTCCTCTGTCTCTGGGTGGCGACGCTCGATGCTGTTCGCCTGGCCACACCGCAAAGTATGGAAGCTACTCACTGATGAACCTCCAGACCAGCAAAGTCATGGACATGCAGCTAGTACAGGTACATAGACTAACTGCATGTATGAACAACCACTATTTAGTAGTAGTCGTCCAAATAATTAGTATTAATTTAAGCAAGAAATTGACCTTAACAAATTTACAGTGCTATCAGCTCACAAAGTTGAATAAAAAGTATGCAAGTATGTTTGTGTGCACAAGGCTTGGTTTTATTGTTACAGCTTTTCGTCTGTCCGTCCGTCGTCAACATTTTCAAACGTCTTCTCCCGAACCGCTGGGCCAATGTTGCCCAAACTTCACTGAAACAAAGTTGTTAAAATGGAGTCGGTCGGAAATCAAAAGTGAAAACAATAGAGGCTTTCAGGGACGTACAGTTCATCCAAAAGGTGTCTGAAAACCCTCTAAAAATGGAGGGGTTTATTTGCCATAATATTGAATACTTCGGAAGTTCCACCATTGCAACATTGTACTCGGGCCATTAATTTGCAATTATTCAATTTACGACTATTTTATTCCAGAGCAGCGAGGTGGCCAACTCCAATGCGATGGAACTGGAGGGTTTGAAGCGGGGACTCGCTGTATTACTACAGGAGAATGTCGATATCGACAGCCTCACAACTGACAGACATCCACAGGTGAAAAAGTACATGAGAGAGCAACAGCCAGAGATCACGCATTGGTACGACGTCTGGCATGTTGCCAAAGGTAAATAGTTTTTATCTCATCTCAAATCTATGAAATAGTTTTTACCAAATAATGAAATCATAGCATTTGGAGCCTTGATACTTGGTATGTATAGCTTCATTATGATGAATAGATGCACATAATCACTGTCACATCTATCTTCATTCTGCAACCCTTCCGTGCTGCCCCCATATAATATACCCAAGGTCAAATGACTTTGAAGTTTATGTTGAAGGTCCATGCCACTTTATGTTGTGGTAGACCTTGGTTGTTGGGTCAACATCATCTCAGTCTAGTTATACAGTTCATGTTAATGAAGGCCATTTTAGAATTTGTATTTTCATTTTCTGCAGCTGTGAAGAAAAAGGTTGAAGCTGCCGGAAAACGTAAAGGCTGCGAGATTCTCTGCCAGTGGTCACCATCGATATCGAATCACCTCTACTTCTGCGCTGCGTTCAGCAATGGTAATGGGGAATTACTTGTGGAGATATGGACATCACTCATGAACCATGTTGCTGACGTTCATGATGGACACGGACTACTTTACCCGAGCTGCCAACATGGAGAACTTGACGATCGGCTGTGGTTAAAGAGAGGTTAGCTTATAACTGATCTACTGAGCTGGCAACCATAACATCTACTGAGCTTGCAAGTTGCAACCATAACGTCTACTGAGCCTGCAACCATAATATCTACTGAGCTTGCAACCATAATGTCTACTGAGCTTGCAACCATAACGTCTACTGACCTTGCAACCATAATGTCTACTGGCCTTGAAACCATAATGTCTACTGACCTTGCAACCATAATGTCTACTGAGCTTGCAACCATAATGTCTACTGAGCTTGCAACCATAATGTCTACTGAGCTTGCAACCATAATGTCTACTGAGCTTGCAACCATAATGTCTA
>JBEVXV010000955.1:7097-8913 GCA_040505915.1 Sedimenticola sp.
ACCATAATGTCTACTGAGCTTGCAACCATAATGTCTACTGAGCTTGCAACCATAATGTCTACTGAGCTTGCAACCATAATGTCTACTGAGCCTGCAACCATAATGTCTACTGAGCTTGCAACCATAATGTCTACTGAGCTTGCAACCATAATGTCTACTGAGCTTGCAACCATAATGTCTACTGAGCTTGCAACCATAAGCTTGGGTTGATCTGGACCTGCAATGTCTGAATGCTCGTCAACCACATATAAATGTTGTGTTCCAGGATCGAAACCGCACAAGGAGCTACGAGACGTCATTGAGAGGAAGGCGCTGCTGAAAGACATACAGAAACTTTCACCAGGAGATCAGACGTCTAGCCTCGAGTCATTTCACAAGACGTGTTGCTACTTTGCGACGAAGTTTGTGCACTTCTTCTACTTGAGCATGGAAGGAAGGTGCGTTGATTTAAACTATTGTTCATGTGATCCATTCATCTATCACTGAATCATGAGTCTGTACATATTGATGTACGGCTTGCAAATATTGTAAAAATGGTCTGTGACATTAATTGTCACACCCCACTTGATTAAATCTAGCTTGTGCGTGACTATTCTGTCTATCAAATATCAGTTGCCGTGTGATCCGGTACTTTCATACAACTTGTGTGCAGCCAACCAGATTAACAAGGAGTTGGTGATATATTTATTGGACATTGCTATGTCAGCCTATTAACATCATTGCCATGTACACGTTTTTACAGTGCACAATAATCGAGTTCATCAACTCATTTGTTTGAAAAACCAATAAAAAATATTCCAGACTGAAGTTGGCCTGCCTTCACTTCAATGAGAATTCGGCCAAACCACAGATGGTGACAAAATCCGGTAAACCGCAGTGGTCGGTGCACACACCAAAATTCAAGAAAGGTGTTGCAGTCGCAAAACCAATCAAGGCTCTGCCGACGTACAGTAAGTAAACTGATGGCAATCTTATATTTACCATAAAAAGAAAATAGTCGATAGAAGTTTGTCGGTATATATTGAAGCACTTGAGCTACCTATGTAGAAGATATGGCCATTCCCTCGCGGCAGCCTTGATCTGTTACACATTTGCCTTACAAAAAGGCTAAGTGGGTGAACTTAAAACATTGACCTTGGGTATTCGGAAATGAAAAGTGTTACCCACACACACACCTTCACAGACGTACATGGACTATCGCTATATCCCCTCATGCCTATCGGCGAATGGATAATTATTAGACTGAAAATTTATAGGATGAATAAATACCAATTTCCTTGGAATGAGAAAACGAATGTAAATGTCATTGTCAATTCATGGCATCATTTGTATGAATAGCGGACAAATTTAAACAGTAGTGACCGGCTCATTGTATTCCTAAACTATACGAGGCTACAGTAGTAGTTTATATCTGGCATGCTCTATTATACATGATGTGTCACTGTGAACATGTATATTTTACTTCAGACTATGTGGACAGACTACTAGATGAAGTCCTCATCAGACGCAATGAAATGCCAAGCTACAGGGAATGTTTGATGGACCTGACCCCTGTCTTTGCCACAATTCCCGAACCTGTGTCGGCAAAGTTCGGGGCTGTGGATAAAGAAGCCACGATTGAACGCCATCAGTCACGATTCAACCATTGAATCAAGCCAACAACAAACTGTATAATTGTGTTGGAAGTTTGACTTCCCTCACGTGGGAATCAAACAGATCCAACCCAGCACTACTTTCTTTTGAACAATTGTTTTTCATATACATGTATGCGCATTCCTATGGAACGCCAAATCTACACAAACTAAAATAATTAATG
>JBEVXV010000955.1:9013-15941 GCA_040505915.1 Sedimenticola sp.
AGAGAGCACAAATTGAATTAGAGAGAGCATTAATTGAATTAGAGAGAGCACTAATTGAATTAGAGAGAGCATTAATTGAATTAGAGAGAGCACTAATTGAATTAGAGAGAGCACTAATTGAATTAGAGAGAGCACTAATTCAATTGGAGAGAGCACTAATTATTTGAGTTTATGTAGATTTGGCACTCGTGGAACGCCGAATCTACATAAACTCAAATAATTAGTGCTCTCTCCAATTGAATTAGTGCTCTCTCTAATTCAATTAATGCTCTCTCTAATTCAATTAGTGCTCTCTCTAATTCAATTAGTGCTCTCTCTAATTCAATTAATGCTCTCTAATTCAATTTGTGCTCTCTCTAATTCAATTATTAATGAAATTGAATTAGAGAGAGCATTAATTGAATTAGAGAGTCACGTAATGTCGTTCAACCAATAGAAATAGGTGGAACTACAATTTTGTGTTAAATCAAGGCAGTGACCTGACAACACATTATGTTATCATCCCATGTATATTCAGTCAATGCTAGCGAAGTTACCTGATAAATGCAAACATTGCAGTGTGTATTCACTATTGCGGTGTATAGCTCATATTGATTCAAGATTTTAGATAACGTGTAAACCTGGACTGCTCATAGTGAGAATAGATTTATACACAGCGGGGAACTTAAATTGTCTTCTGCTGTTAATCAATCAATCCAAACAATAAAGATATCCACTGATTTTATACATTCAGACATTCAAAGTACATTTTATACATGCTGTAAATGACATTGATAGCATGTTATTCACCAATCGTCAATCACAGTACATGGACAATCGAGTGCAATCCAGGAGAAGAATCGTTTCTCTGACGAATATTGTTTTTAGTGTATTAACTTTCTTCACCAAAAATGCCAAGTTGGGAGTGCTTTAGAATGGTCTCATTGAGACGATTCTAAAGCACTCCCAACTTGGCTTTCTTGGTGTGAAGAGATCAGACAAATACACTGAAAAATAAGTTAAATTACACACCAAAGCTGGAGCTCTGAATGTGTAATAAATAGAGAATAACTACCAGCCTGTGTGTGTTACAGGAAATATTTACCGAGACGGCGGGAAATTATTTGGTTAAAGAACGAGTTCGGAGAACGAGTTCTTTAACCAAATCATTTCCCGCAGTCGAGGTAAATATTTCATGTAACACACACAGGCTGGTTGTTATTCTATTTATTACCTACTCCCATCATTTACGAACTTCAAAACGACGTTTAGATTGCCTCTAGACGCAAAATAACAAAATTATGTGACGTCACGTCGGTAAACGTCACATTGTTGTTGTCCTTGTTGCACATGGCGACGTCACATTTCATTTCCCGCCGACTGTCATTTGCGGCAATTTCATTGGCCAAATCAAATCACATGGTCGTAGATCCGAGAATTAGGTCAGGGAGATATTGCTCACTGTGCTGATATTACTTGACAGTTTTTTTTAACAATACCAATAATATCACACTGATCAACACATGCTAATTTATTCGAGGTAGGTAATAAATACATATACTCGGCCAAATAAGAAACTTCTCAGTACTTGCATTGGCTATTTCTTGGAAGCTAATGTATGGATTTGGATGCTGGGATCGAAAATGTTAACTTTGATCATTTATGAATATTTCTGAATAACTTCTGTAATTTCCATGTGATGCCACGGACCATTAATTTACGAAACAATATCACAGGGGTAAAAATAAAAATATTTGAAATAAAATATTGAATACAAAAATATTGAGGAGAAAAAATATTGTGTAAAAAAGATATTTGAAGATTTTTTTTGATTTTTTTTTTAAGTTTTCATTTATTTTTTTTACACAATTTTTTTCTTCATTTTTTTTTTTACAAATATCACTTGTGTTTCGGTACATGTATCGATCAACTGTGGCTATACATGTATTGGAAAAGTTTTATCTCGATCGAAAATGGGGTGCACGTGCCGATGTCGCAAATCAGTATTTTGTCACACTGGCCGAGTTATATTGGGTCTGCACGGGCGAAACTTTGTGGTTAGACAGTGGAACGATTGTCCATCAACAACATACATGTATATTGTTTGTGGATATAGAAGTTTTATTTTTACAGACAATTGTATACTGAGAAGTTTCTTTTTTGACAGAGTATATATAGCATGACAAAACAACAGCGTGGAATGTCAATTTAGTTTGTTACGATCGCTTGTAAGCGAATCCCTTGTAGCCTTCGGATGGCCAGGTTTCTCGTATCTTATGTACGGCACATGATGGTATCACTTTCCTGACGCCTTTTCCGAGTACATGCCATACCCATCTAGTGAATCGCCGATATGCTACATGTCTGTATAGCCTGAAAATACAACATCATGGAATGTAAATTTAATGGGGTATGCACACACCGGAAGGATTTGTGATGAAAGGCATGTGTTGCCATTTTTCTCCGTCTGTGTACAAATTTAGAAGCATTCCATGTGTAGTTAGTCTGAACAATCTGCAGAGAATGTTTACTTTGTTTAAGCATGGTTATAATGTGAATCAAACTTCTCTGTAGAATGTTTGGACAAACTACATGTGTAATGTTACTGAATTTTGTATCATGCGGACAGGTAATGTTAATGACAAACATGCAGTGATGAGAGACTGAACACCCATAAACCCCCTGCAAAAGTATCACAATTGAAACCGTGGTCGTATTGATATAGAACATGTATACTCCGTCCACAATACAAAAATATTTGAACAAAAGAAATTGTGTAAAAACAAAGTACTTGAAAAAAAATGTGTAAACAAAATATTGTAAAAACTTTTTTTCAAATATTTTTAATTTTTTTACACAAATATTTTGTTTCAATGTTTTTTTAATTTTTTTACACCAATTCGTTTTTTCAAATATTTCTTTTACACAATTTCTTATTTTTGTACACAATTTCATTCAAAGCAAGTATGATAAGTTTCTTAAGCTCATGTGAGCTATTGTTATGGCAAAGTGTCTGTCGTCCGTCAGTCTGTCGTCGTCGGTGAACGTTTTCAAACGTCTTCTCCCGAACCGCTGGGCCGATGTTGTCCAAACTTCACTAACATGGTACACAGGTCACGGGAAAAGAAAGTTGTTACAATTGATGGGTGATGCTTTTTCAGATTTGTAAAAATGGAGGTCGTCGGAAATCAAAGATGGCCACAGTCTAAAAATAGCACAAAATCTTCTTCTCACGAACCGCCCGCCGGATTTTGACGAATCTTGGTAGGAATGATCGACCACTCATGCTCTTTCATAGTTGTTCAAATCGTGACCCCTGGGTCAATTTTTTTGTCCAAATATGGTCATGTCATATTTCAAATCGAAGCAATTGATGAGACGAATGCTTTGAAACATTTTTTGTTGAAATCGGATGAGTTAAGAGATTTCAAACGTCTTCTTATCAGGCACCACTGTGCCGATAGCAGTCAACCTTCATAGGGATGGTATACGGGTGATGGATTTTCATATTTGTAAAAATGGAGGTCGTCGGAAATCCAAGATGGCCACCGTCTAAAAATATCACAATCTTTAAAAAAAATCTTCTCACGAACCGCCCGCCGGATTTTGACGAAACTTTGTAGGAATGATCGACCACTCATGCTCTTTCATAGTTGTTAAAATCGTGAACTTTGGGTCAAACATGGGTGTGATCTGGTGGGTCAAATAGAGGTAAAAACGTTGTTCTTTTAATACGAGATTTAAAAATTCTTCTCTACATGATGGTCAAACTTCGTGATATTCTAATAGGTGAGCGATACAGGGCCATCATGGCCCTCTTGTTTGACACAGTATAGTTCCATACCCCGATAATATGTAACAAATAAACTGTGTATAATGTATATATAATGTATTAAACTTGTGGGTGAATTTGATGTTGTACCTTCGGAAATCTGCCATATTTCTTGAAATATAATTTAGTATTTTCTGTAAATGATGTCTGATGAATAGACAAATTTCCGAGTACATGCAGCATATAATTATACAGGTAATTGTGTACTTTTGTATTTCATAAAATGACGCACATGTCTGAACTTGAAGGTACATGTACAAACTCTCATGGTGTGTCAATTGCAAGATTCACATCATCCAAGAGCTACACTTGAATAAATTATTACTATTCATTTGCGATTGTTTTATATTTATCATATCAGATGGGTGGTGTTTGGGAGCATGCAAATGGTAATGCCCACCTACATGATTTGGCCCTCATATACCGCTTTGGCTCCCTAACTTACCAGTATGCCACCCATACATGATTTGGTCCTCATGTATCATTTGACCCCTGGTAATTGTGATCTAAATCATGTTATGTCCACTCCCATTAAAACAGAATAATGTCTGTACTCCTATTTGAATAAAAGCGGGTATATTGCGATAGCCTCCGAAGATCATAGGAAAGGAACTTAAGTTATCGTGTGGAAACCAAAAAGTTACTCGAATATCAAAGTATTTTTGTCAACAGTGACCTTGACATTGAACGGACAAACCCATATTCAATAGATATCTTGCTGTTATTGAAATAAGTGCACATGTGAAGTTTCATGAAGATCGGAGGAAAGGAACTAAATTTATTGTGCGGAAACCAAAATGTTACACGAATATCAAAGTATTTTTAGCAACAGTGACCGTGACCTTGAACGGACAAAACCCAAATTCAATAGGTGTCTTGCTGTCGTTGAAATAAGTGCACATGAGAAGTTTGATGAAGATAGGAGGAAAGGAACTAAAGTTATCGTGCGGAAACCAAAAAATTGCGCACGAATGGACGGACAAGGTGAAACCAGTATACCCCCACAACTATCGTTGCGGGTGGGGGTATCAATATACTGACTGCAGCAACAACTTACTCGTGTATTGGATCGTCGTCACCGATGCGTCCATATTTTTCGAGAAACTCGTAGAATGATGTTTCTACAACATATTTGTTGACACAATTCCCATGAAAACCAGGATGTTCTGTGATACACCGAAGGGACAGTTCCTCTCTCAGCGCATTCACAGGAGTCACTTGTTGGCAACAAATGCTCTCTGCAGATGACGGCATTGGTATGCAGCCACCACATTCACACCTACAACGAATACAAATATTATATACTAGAGAATAACTACCCGCCTGTGTGAGTTACAGGAAATATTTACCGAACAGGGGGAAATGATTTGGTTAAAGAACGAGTTCGGAGAACGAGCGAGTTCGGAGAACGATTTCTTCAACCAAATCATTTTCCGCTGTCGAGGTAAATATTTACTGTAACTAAAACAGGGCAGGGATCACTTTGGGCCGAGATTTGAGATATTTTGCACATCAAAATCGGTAAAATCTCATGAAAACTGCACAAATGGGAGTAATTCTCACTAAAATCTCACACAAATCAGACAAATGGGAGATTTTATCTCACTCAAATCTGACCCAGGGTAAAAATCCCTGCAGGGTGGTTGTTATTCTATTTATTACCTACAGTACTCCCATCATTTCCAAAGATCGAAACGACGTTAGATTGCCTCTAGACGCAAAATGTTAATTTATTGGCCGTAGATAATAAAAATGATTTTCTTGGTTGTACAATTCATGTGTTATTACCTATTCATAATTTCTAATTAAGTGAATGCCAAACACTGCACTGGTAAGGTGAGATTTATGCCGTGATACGTCAAGATTTATGCCGTGGTTCGTGATCCGGTGAGATTTATGCCGTGGTTCGTGATTCAGTGAGATTCATGCCGGTATGTGTTAACAGAGAAATCATGTAGTTTTTTTTGGGGGGGGGAGGGTCATCTAAAACATGAATAGATGACAGAAAATGCTCAACAAAATAGGCTAGGAAGGACTAGTTGTGAACACGTAACTGCTACATACTGTCGATGTAGAGTTACGAATCCTTCCATAGGCTTCCGCTGCAGAGTAGCGAATCAAATCAGATTCACACTTTGGCTGTTAATTACAGCATATTGTCTTGACTTTTCAACATATTTTTTTTATGCATTATAACAAACTGGTAATTCTGAAACAAACCGGATCATCGTGGTAGGTCTTAAAGATTAAATATCTCCTTTTCAGTAACTGGACCCCACTATATATTTGACATTTAGATTGTGCTTGCCAGTGACCGGGTTATTAAGATGCTATGTTAATATTACACACCAGGCCATCTACTTCTTTAAATTTATTACAATGTTGTTGTAATATGGTTCTAACATAATACTGACCTTAAATTTTGTGGAAACATATAGAAAATATGCTGTAATTAACAGCCAAAGTGCGAATCAGATTTGATTCGCTACTCTGCTACGGAAGCCTATGGAAGGATTCGTAACTCTACATCGACAGTATGTAGCAGTTACGTGTCGCAACTAAGGAAGGACGTGTATTTTATCCGGAGTGTATTACTAATTTATCAATAACAGAGTCACTCAGCAGATACATGTACATTCGTACCCCACCAATTGGTAAACATGCTAACGTTGGACGATATTTGGATGTGCAATGACCAAACTGCGTACGACATGGACTGGGTACGACATGGACTGGGTACGAGATGACCAGCTACATGCAAATCATTATTGCATTTTCCAATACCTACATATCGCAAATAATTATAAAAGTGTGTTACAGTAGTCGACTTTAAGTAAACAAGACATGCCATAATAAACAAAATGTGTTTAAACTGTAGTTTCAATGGTAAATATTCAGAAATATGTGTTACCACTCATTGTTGCCGATTCGCGGGTCCATTTCTCGTTCGATTTCGTCACTGGACGAGTCATCTGACGTAGAATCATCCGACAAATAGACTGTCTGGTTTCTCCTTGGCTCGAACATATATCCGTTAACAACTGGCATGTCCAAAGAAAGCACCGATTCACCATCTTCTCGCTCCAATTCTAATAACCTCTCACACCCCGCCATATT
>JBEVXV010000956.1:0-3535 GCA_040505915.1 Sedimenticola sp.
TCAATTCCATCAGTGAAACACAACCCACCGGAATCGATACTCCAAGAGGAAGTTGTGACAAGACTGTAGGCATTGTAACGGCGAACATTGAGGGGGCAAAATCTAATATTTTATTTTTAAAGAAATTAGGTGAAGTGTATGAAATTGTATGTCTTCAAGAACATTGGTTATTTGAGTGTCAAAAACATGAGCTAGAAAGTATTCTTCCAAATAAAGATTTTTATATAAGATGCAGTGATACTTACGATAATATCACAGGTGATAGGCTGCCAAGGGGGAAAGCAGGGGTGGCTATAGCCTGGCCAAAAGAATGGTCAAGCAAGGTTAATAAACTTGATTGTGGCAATGAGAGGGTGATCGCGATAGAGTTAGATGCAGAGTGTAAAATTCTAATCATTAGCGTCTACCTCCCAACAAACTATTCCACGGTTGGTTCATTCTCGGATTATCGCGAGTGTCTCGATATCCTGCATGATATAATGACTAAGTATGCGCTCAGCCATAAGATAGTAATAGCCGGTGATTTTAATGGGACTCTACTACAACCACGGCCGTATAACAAGCACGACACCATACTGGCCCAATTTATTGCCGAGCATAGTTTGTATGTCACTGAGAAATCGGACAAACCAACCTTCATACACCACTCTGGAGCCTCAAGCTCCCAGATCGACTATATTGTCAGTAGCGATTCGAGGTTGGTGTCAGAAAGTATCATAGTGGAGGTTGCTGGACTGAACCTATCTAGTCATTGTGCGGTAGCATCATCGATTAGTACACATATAGATACTACCCGTAAACGGATTAACTCCAACAAACCGAGAAAGTCTGTTAGGAAATATCAGTGGAATCGGATGAATCAGCCGAGGTTTGAGAATGAGCTATCCAAGGAACTAGAAAGTGTATCGCGGTCATCACTACAGTCGGTTGAAGCTAAAATTGACTTCCTGAATGATGCGTTAACTAAAGCTACAAAAGTATCTGTGCCGGCTAAGCTCATCAAACTGAAAGGTCCCTCGTGGAAAGCATCGCCTAAAGTCCTACAACTATTGAAACAGTCCAAGGCCAAATATGTGTTATGGGTTGATAGTGGTAAACCAAATAATAATCTCAGAACTGAAAAAATCCAAGCACAGAGGCAGCTACGTAGGCAGATTAGGCAGGAGAACTTTAATGATCGTCAGAGCTTTTATGCAGAAATTATGGAAAACCCCTCCACTCAGCTATTTTATAGACTTATCAATCGCAATAGAAACGGTAGTGCTAAAACTACAGCCTGCATTCGCAAGGACGGTGAAGAGTACTACTCACTCGATGGCCAAAGGAAGTGCTTCACGAAATATTTCGAGGATCTGTCCATCCCTAAAGATGAAGGTTATGACTCCGCATTTCTTGAATTAACAAACGTAAGAGAGCAGCTCATCACGCAAATATGTGACCATGACTGTACAGAATTCGAACCTATCCTAGAATCAGAGGTCAATGTCGCAATTAAACAGTTGAATACTGGTAAAGCAGCAGATGAATTTGGTCTCGTCGCGGAACAACTGAAATGCAGTAAAGACATTCTAGTACCGCTCATAACTAGCACTTTTAACCAAATTGTTACCAACAAATCGGTGCCGGACGTCTTTAGAGTTGGGATCGTGACACCTGTTCTTAAGAAATCGAAGGATGCAACAAACCTGGACAATTACAGAGGTATTACTGTGACTCCTATCCTAAGTAAGCTGTTCGAGTATACTATACTACCGAGACTATCAATGAATGTAGACCAGTCTTCGCTACAGTTTGGATTCAGCAAAGGACTCTCCCCACTAATGGCGGCGTTGTTAATATCTGAGGCTAGGGCGGAGGTGAAATGTAACACTAAGTCTCCATTATTCCTCGTCACACTCGACAGCCGCAAGGCATTTGACGTTGTCTGTCACACAATCATGCTGGACAAGCTCTATGAGAGTGGGGTACATCCGACACTATGGACCTTAGTAAGGAATATGTATTCTGGATTAACATCCAAAGTAAAGTGGCTTGGAGAGATTGGACCTAGCTTCGATATTCTACAGGGAGTCAGACAGGGTGGCGTGTTATCTACGTTCCTATATAAGACATACATCAATAACGTGCTAGTAGAACTGAAAAATAACAGACTTGGACTGTCCATTGGTACCACATATATTGGTTGCCCTACTGTTGCTGACGATGTGTGCCTGATATCGGAGTGTAAGGATGAGCTTCAGTGTATGCTGGACGTTGCCGCAAGACACGCTAGGCAGGGTCGGGTTACATTACATCCAACAAAAACAAACGCCATAGTTATAAATAAAACTACTCGCTATACAAAGTCAGATCTAAAATGGACACTTGGAGATACTGAAGTTGTTCCTAGTAGCAAAACAACGCATCTTGGCTTATTTCGAGCAGAAACTAAGGAAAATGAAATCAATATTGAAGATAGACTGAGCTTGGCGAGAAGGACTATGTATTCATTAATAAACACAGGATTCCACGGCTCAAATGGGCTTAACCCAGCTGTATCGCTTAGAATATATCAGTGCTATGTGCTACCGAGGCTGCTGTTCGGGCTTGAAGTGCTTCCACTAACTATAACGCAAGCATCCGCTCTGACCAGATTTCACGTACAAGTCCTACGAAAATTGCAATCGCTACCTGATAGAACTGCTACAGGAATTGTGTATCTCCTACTGGGAGCCCTACCGGTTGAAGCAGAAATTCATAAGCGCCAATTAAGTTTCCTATATAACATTTTGTCGTGTGAAAATGAAACAATACAAACCCTAAATGAAAGGCAGATTGCTGTTAACTTGGACAATCAGCTTAGTTTCTACTGTAGAGTTAATGAAGTGCTCTCATTGTATGAGCTTCCAAACATCGCGTCGCTTAAAGAATCCCTAACAACCAAACTCAGCTGGAAAATACAAGTCAAGCAAGCTGTTAACCGCTACTGGACTGAAAAATTCAACAGCGACATTGCCGACAAATCAACACTGAAGTTTCTAGCTAAAGCGGATCTTCAGATTGGAGTTACTCATCCTGTGTGGCGTTCCCTACACTCGTCAGTCGCCGACGTGAAAAAGGGCATTACCAAATGTCGAATGCTGACTGGCACCTACATGCTCCAGGCAACTAAGCATAGATTCAACCAACATTCCGAAGATCCGACGTGTAGATCCTGCGCGATGGAAAGTGAGGATATTACTCATATGCTGACCACGTGCCCGGTACTGTTCCAGGCCAGAAAGGAAGGGCTCGCCAAACTGAAGCATCTCGTAATCTCAGTGATCGGTATCGACGGCTGGAATAAACACTTCAGTGATAAAATCTCCGTTACAAAACTGATTATTGACTGCACAACATATAAACATATTATACCTAAACCTGAGGACATTGATTTCATAACCCGAGTGACTACAGAGATGTGCCATAAGATGCACATTAAGCGATTGTTGTCGCTGCAGTAGACTAGACGCCGCTTCCGTTTTGTGTGCCAGCGTAGTATGCACGCGCTAGACTA
>JBEVXV010000957.1:0-4095 GCA_040505915.1 Sedimenticola sp.
TGGTATGTGTCACACAATTGTAATAATAGCAGGGAGTTACGAGAAACCGTTATTGACTGTCTAAACTGTGATATTATTTCATTGTGTGAGACGCACCTACGAAACGACGAGCAGATAGCACAACCGGGGTACATATGGAAGGGACATAACCGCACTAATCTAGCACCGAACGCTGTACGTGGCAGTGGGGGTGTTGGGTTTTTAATTAAACGTAGTTTGCTCGCGGTATACGATGTAGTGGTGTTAGACAATGACTTTGAAGATGTTCTCTGGATCAAGCTCGCACACAAAGAGGAAAGTAATTACTGTGTATATATTTGCTCGTGCTACCTCCCCCCTTCTGGCTCCTCGCGTGGTGATTCATCACAGCAGTTTTACGACAACCTACTGTCGCAGATATACCAATTTCATGACGATTGTCCGTTGGTTGTGCTCGGCGATTTCAACGGTCGTATAGGAGATCTATCTGACTTTAATGAAAAATTTGACTCCCTCCCAACGCGCGTCCCTGTCGATCATACAAAAAATGCTTCCGGAGAGACGTTGGTGGAATTCCTGAAAGACACTAGAATGTGCGTACTAAATGGTAGATCCGACACACAAAATGACAACTATACATTTGTATCGCCAAGGGGCAAATCAGTAGTAGATTATATTTTGATCCCATACTCCCAATTGTCCCACTTTTCCAATTTTGAAGTGAAAATTGTGTCTAAACTATTGAGTGATTTCAACATTACACCAGGTAGTGCCAAAGTACCCGATCATTCTGTTTTGATGACCCGACTGAACTTATCGCAGTACGAATGTATGCCACGGGAACCGGCAGCCGACGAAAACCATATAAACGGTGATTATACCGATAATCCTAGGACATCGGAAGTGTTTCGCAAATACGATGTAACCAACGTACAGCAAGACCTTTTTAGCAGTGATGAATGTCAATTACAGTTGAATAATTTGGTCACTAAGTTAGAAAACACTCAAAATGTAGAATCCGAAATAGACGGTCTATACAATGAATTATTATCAGTGGTGCATAGTGAAATGGACGCAAAATTACTGTATAAAGACGTAAACGCAGGTGCTAAACGACGTAAACGCCATTTCTACAAACCATGGTGGTCGCGTGAATTGAAAGATTTGTGGGAAGCAGCTCGATTGTGTGAAAATGAGTATCTTCAATGTAAAGGTTCTACATCCGAGAAACAGTTATTGCGATCAAAATATGCATCCAGTCGGAAACAATTTGATAAAAAACTACGCCAATCAGAGCGTCAACATTACGCCAAGCAAAGACAAACAATTTGTGACATGCGTACTCAAAACCCCAAGGAATTCTGGGCCGAAATAAAGAAATTGGGGCCGGGTAATAAACATAAACCGATAGACTGTGTTATTCTCGACGGTGGCTGTGAGTCACGTGACCAATCCGACATTTTGCATAAATGGAAACATGATTTTAATACGCTACTGACCGCAAGCAATGGCGATTATGATGAACCTTTTCTCACCCAAGTGTGCTTAATGACTCAACAATGGGAACGTGAAATTGAGTTGTTTCCTAGTAGCCAGGTAACGGACAACGTACAGTTAAATGGTGCAATCACAATTGACGAAGTTCAAAGGTCAATAATAAAGTGTCGTCTGGGAAAGGCCGTTGGAATAGACAATGTACCGAATGAAATATTGAAAATTGAGAAGTTAACGCCAATCCTACATAAATTATTCAATGTGTGTTTTGTAAACAATGTGATCCCCTCAGAATGGTATAAAACGATCATTAGCCCAATATTAAAACCTGGAAAGGATTATAGGGACCCCATGAGTTATCGCGGGATTAGTTTAATGTCCACTGTTGCCAAGTTGTTCAGCACACTCCTAAATGAACGTGTCACGGGCTTCTTAAATGACAATAATCTTCTTTGCGAAGAACAAAACGGATTTAGGAAGTTACGATCTTGTCTGGACCACATCTATACACTGACAACAATAATCCGAAACCGCAAAGAAGCTAAGCTGCCGACTTATTTATGTTTTGTAGACTTTTCTAAGGCTTTTGATTCTGTTAACAGAGATTGTCTTTGGCATAAATTAATGCGCATTGGAGTACAAGGAAAAATCTACGACGTTATAAAAACAATATACAGAAATATAGAAGCATGTGTTAGAGTTAACGGTGGTGTAACGGACTGGTTCTCGGTCACTTCCGGTGTCAGACAAGGTGATTCTTTGGCACCGACACTTTTTGCAATCTACGTGAACGACATTGCGGCAGAAATAAACGAGTTAAATCTTGGTATATCAATCACAGACACAGAAATGATCAGTACACTGTTATATGCTGATGACATCGTTCTAATTAGTGACACACCGGAAAAATTACAGTGCATGATCAACCACCTACATCAATGGTCAACGAAATGGCGTCTAAGTATTAACAGTGACAAAACTCAAGTTATGCACTGCCGCAAACATACAACACCAATAACTGACTTTACATTCAAGTTCGGCAACTCAGTACTTTGTACGACATCAAACTACCGATACCTAGGGCTGAACATATGTGACACCCTAAATTATACTCATGGGGCAGACGTTCTACATGACGCGGCGAGTCGTGCACTAGGCGCCCTCACAGCGAAACATTTCAGCATTAAAGGTCTTGACTTTAAAACTTATAGTAAGTTATACGACAGCACAGTTGTCCCGATCGCAGACTACGCCGCCGGTGTATGGGGCTTCAGACCATATGGATCTATGGACAAATTGCAACACAAAGCGCTGCGCACATTTTTAGGCGTCGGGAAGCAGACCCCTTTATTGGCGATAGACGGCGACTCTGGCTGGACGTCTCCACATATCCGTAGAAAGTGTGAAATTATAAGACTATGGTGTAGACTGTGCAAAATGGAGGAAACCCGAATTCCCCACAAGATACTAAAGTGGGACATAAACTATGCTTCACACTATAGGAATACCTGGTCCCGTGAAATAAAACAAATTCTAGAGGAATGTGACCTTTTACGCTTTTATGACCGTGACCTTATAAAACACACTGGTACATCGTTTGTCATTAATAAGGTCAGGGCATGTCTCATTGACAATGCAAAGGCTCGTTGGCATGATCAGCTACAACTCTCCCCAAAGTTACGGACCTACAGACAAATTAAACGCGAAATATCGTGCGAAAACTACCTGAATAGTCATTTAACCTTCAAACAACGTTCTACTCTAGCTAGATTTAGAGCTGGTACTTACCCACTAGCTCTAGAACTAGGTAGGTACCGTAGGCCAGCGATTCCAGTTGAACAAAGGATCTGCAAAGTCTGTAGCATTGGAGAGGTTGAGCATGAGATACATTTTCTGGTGAATTGTGTTGGTTATACGGATCTTAGGAGTATGTTTCTAAACCAACTAAATGACCATGCTTCGTTTGCTACCCTACCAGACGATATCAGCAAATTTACATACATTATGAACTCAAACCCAAAGTTACTCGCCAATTACATAATAAACTGTTATGAACGTAGGCGCACGTTGCTACATGCATGATTATTCCAAGTGGTGAATTCTGGCGTCACTGGTGGATTACCAAACATTATCTACATGGTATTAGGTGCGAGTTATGTCCCTTTGACAAGTGACTGTAAGAATGTCATGTGACATGAATCGAATTAAATTGGGAATGCGATACTCATTAGCTTCATATTTAGGTGGACAAAGGGTTATATACATATTCCTTTATCTAATACATGTGGGTGAGTGGTGGACAAATCATACCTATTGAGAGGTCTGACCAGCATAGACACGGACCAGCCTGTGCATATGAACAGCCTGATCAGAGTCTTCAAATTCGCTAATTGTTTACTCGTACTGTACTTAGTGTATATGGTGTGTTTTTGTCCTCCGGCCTCCCATTGTATACGATTGATGCCATAATGAGGGAGATTAGCGTCGTTCTGATAAAAGTCTGTATTGTTGAACTATTGGCTCGGTTATGTCGTACATTCCTGTCTTGAGTTGCAACAAGCCAGTTTTTGTCAGAACACGCCTCTAAGACGGATTATAATTACATGACTCGCCATGACAAAC
>JBEVXV010000958.1:0-8353 GCA_040505915.1 Sedimenticola sp.
CTTGCGATACCTCATGGCAAGCAACGGTCGGATGACCTTGACCTTCAACCGGCGTTTCAGAGGAAGGTCACTCTCTCGCGATTTCCCTCTCATTGACGAAAAATTCAACATCAGTTCTTGTCACGTTGTCCACTCGCTGGTCATTCAGTTTCCGTGACAAAATGATTCAGTGCACGCGCCGGATCAGTGCAGTTATATGTATCCATCAATCCGTTGACGCCGATTTTCTGGAAGTATATTTTATCAGATTAGAATCGACGCTTTCATCCTGACTTATAAAATCATAATAGCAGTGTTCATCGTGCGATACATGTTGTGTTAGAGCCATTTCATTGGTGGATATTTATCGCACACCTGAAATTACTCGCGCATGCGCTTTCTTATTTACCACGCCATTCCGATCTTGGCGATTGTTAAAGTGATGTTTCTTTAACAATCGCCAAGGTCTGAATGACGTGTTAAGGGAGAAGGGAAGACTAGAAGTGAAGACTAAAATATGAAATATTACATTTTGAGGCGCCTTTACATAACACAAAAAGTGTATTACAATTTATGTATTACATTTAAACTGCTATTTGCTTGATTTCCTTCATGAGAGAAAGCCCGTCAACTACTGTGACAAGAACGCATGTACTATTTCTTGCGACGTCAATAAAAACGTTGTATCATGGCTATACATGTAATACCCTCACCATTATAGACGCACTGCTATTACTTCCCGAACTCGGTATATCTAAAGGGGCGGAGCTTAATATTCATGAGTTACCGTGCAATAAGTAGCGTGCGGTGTAACTAAAACGTATGGGAACTTAAACGCACGGTACGTATTGCACTGTTAGAAACACGAGGTCATGGAATGGAACAAATTTAAGTAGCTTCTGCACATTTTAACCATTTCACCAACAGCTGTTTGGTGTGAGCTCTTCCCCGTTAATTTCAAGACCAGTCCATTCATCAATCAGAATAGTGGATTATTTGTAAAATTTGAAGAATCTTCGCCAATAAAACAAATCCAGAGGTGACGGTTCGTGATCCGCTCCCTTTAAAGTTTAAATTCGATATCTCGGCTCGGATATGCTCTATATATATATTACATATATATATATATATTTATTGGTAATATAGGCCTCTGGCCCAAAATTACAACTGTTACATGAAATAATGTATACGTGGGTGACCGTAATACATGTAAAAGCAATGTGACAACAAGACTGCAGGATTTCACTCTGTATCTGACTATCATTAGTAAAGAAGCAGAAAGAGTACTTGCCATGTACATGTACAGGCAGTGTTTAAGGTTATAAAAATTATTTCAAGAAGTTTGATAAATCGGAGCGAAAATACAC
Organism: Sedimenticola sp.; assembly: GCA_040505915.1. GTDB lineage: Bacteria > Pseudomonadota > Gammaproteobacteria > Chromatiales > Chromatiaceae > Vondammii. Next base: position 1,347 of record JBEVXV010000958.1, read on the forward strand.
TGTTTATCAGCCACTAAAATTCAGATAAAATACATGAATCATAGCAGCTCATATTTAACTGTCTTGTCAGAGTATATATATTTTAAGTTTTGAGACCCCTAGCATGCAGCCCAGGCACAATGTAGACACTAGTCAACGCCCATCTTTATATATAAAGATAAACATTAACCAACGTCCACACTGCGCCAAAGTCACATACCAAGGGTCCCAAAACCCAAAATTTACAAAAGTTAAGGTACATGAATTATCATTACTACATACAAGGGAGATAATCAGGCTGCATCAACATACTTGGCTGCTATATCACCATTAATCATTTAACTCTTTGCATGCTAGGAAAAGCCATGGCCACAAACAGTTCAAAATAGCACCAGACGACACTTCTGGGTCCATGAAAACTATGAAAGTATGTCCTTGAATTCGATCAGAATTGCATCACAAAGGTGCAATCCTAACGAAGTCCCCCGACATACATGGCAATTTATGTCCACAAAAAAGTCAATCATTTAACCCTTTTTTGCATGCTAGGAAAAAACATGGCCACAAATAGTGCAAAATAGCAACAGACGACACTTATGGATACTTGAAAACTATGAAAGTATGTCCCTGAACTTGATCAAAATTGCATCACAAAGATGCAATCCTAATGAAATCCCCCCGACATACATGGCAATTTATGTCAACAAATAAATCAAATAAAGCAGCAGACGACACTTCATAACTATTTTCCTCTTTATGTATGAAAACTATGGAAATATGTCACTGGATTCAATCAGAATCGGGTCGAGACGACACAATCCTAACGAAAGCCGCTGACATACCCGAAAACCGCTGACATATCCGGCTGTTGTACTCACCACTAGCAGGCAAAGAGTTAAAATAAACATTAACATATCATTTTCATTGCCTTTAACAGAATCACTGGACACTGAGAATAGAGTCTCTGAGTTTCATGGCAAAATAGGTATATCTTGCAAGATGCACAAGGATTTCATTTCTATTCGAGTTGCATAATGATATAAACAAATTTACCGAACGATTACCAACTGTGATATTTGGAAGGTGTTCTGTTCTGCATGAAATCAGTGCTGGACAATACAGTATAAAATGCAATTCAGTCTCAATATCTGACATACAGAGTGGACATATTCTTTCAGTAAAAGGAAGTGAGTCAAAGCGACCTGTATTTGCTCTCAGGGGAAGTAATCCGCCCCTTAAACATGTGATTAGTCTACTATATATTGGGAATTCTAATGATTTAATGTAGTTGGCTTGACCAAACTCATCCTTTAGAATGTGATATGTTCTCAACCTGTCCATTCCGTCAACCTCGGCACTCCATTCTTGCATACAAATGTCTGAACACCTTTGTCTAAATTGTTGCAAGAATAAATGCTCATTTCCTACACCCTGGTTGAACCAAACTTCACCAAAACCATATTTAAAGAGCATATCACGCATATCTAGAGCCCAACATTTTTGGTTATAGGGACACCATTTTAACTGTATTTTATAACATTTATTAGGTAGTCTATCATGAGGTAACTTGAGTATTCGCAACCAATACTTAACTGCTCTAACCATTCTTGTGGACCTAATTGTGTACCGACCAAGTTCGCCTCGCACAAAACAATTAGGGGCATAGTAGGTGATACGGAGTGCATGTTTACAAAATGTATGGTGTACACGCTCAATGTCCTCTGCTTTATGGGAGAACCAGATCTCTGATGCATACAACAGAATCGGTAGAACCTTTGTATCAAATATGTTCATTAATGTTACACTACTGAGTGTTCCAAATCGTACCAAGTTAGACTTCAAAGAGAATATAGCTTTCGAAGCTTGTTCAGCTAGTGTTTTCTGTGTCATGAACCATGATAACCGAGATGAGATATTTAACCCCAAGTATTTGTAATAACTGACTGTCTCTAATAGAGAATCACCATAAAACCATTTTTCGTAACTACGAAGATAACCACCATTACGAAAAACAACAACCTTTGTTTTCAGTGTATTCACCTTTAACTTCCATATATCACAGTAGGTCTTCAAACGACAAATCTGTCTTTGTAGTTCTATAACTGTCTCAGCAAAGATTACAATGTCATCTGCATACAACAGAAGAAAAAGTCTAAATGAGTCTATATCAATTCCATGAGAATCCTCTGCCAAATAAGCTTTCAAATCGTTCAGAAAAAGTGAAAAAAGTATAGGAGAGAGAGTACATCCCTGCCGTACACCCACTGGACATTGAAAAGTATCTGTCCTAGCTGATGAAACTTTCACACATGCTCTAACATCTGTATAGATTGCTTGTATCATTTTGCACATTTTTGTACTAACATGTTCATGTATTAATTTATGGTACAAAGCTTGTCTATTAACCCTATCAAATGCTTTTTCGAAATCAATAAAGGCAGCATATAATCTCCCTCCTGACTTACGTAAATACTTACAAATAACTGTATACAAACAGAATAAATTGTCACTAGTGTTATAACCTTTACGAAATCCTGCCTGCTCTTCACACAGAGTCTCATGCTCTGAGCACCAGAGATATAAGCGCTTATTCAATATGTCAGTAAATATCTTACTAAAAATAGGGAGCAGACTGATTCCCCGGTAATTGTTGGGGTCATTTGAGTCGCCCTTTTTTAGGATAGGTGATATAATCGCAGTTGACCATTGTTCTGGAAAGATACTATTATCGTACAATTTGTTAAAAAGCATCGTCAGTACAGGCGTCAAACGATCACTGACGCATTTAATAAACTCAGATAATGTCCCATCAATCCCTGGTGATTTGCCTAATTTCAGGTCCTGTATTGCTTTAAAAACTTCCGCATGTGAAATTGGACGATCTAGATCTTCATTATTTATGATTAGTGCAGAATTTAAGTCGTCAAAATGACCGTCCACACCCAACTCTGGGTTAAACACTTTAGAAAAATGTTCAAACCATTCATCAGCGTGAATATTAGCCCTAATCTGGGTGTTGTTATTCTTTAGATAACGCCAGAAAGTCTTAGAGTCTTTAGTTCGGGAAGCATGCATCAGTTTCTCACGTTCAGAGTTCATATAGGCACGTTTTTTCTCTCGACATAAATTACGGTAGAGAGCCTTAGTTTCCTTATATAGACCCAGTGCTGCATCTGTACGAGTAGTTCTAAAATGACCGAGTGCCTGACGGGCATTTTGTCGAAAAATTCTGCATTCTGAATCAAACCATTTTTGTACAGAGTTAAATTTGTGTGTAATACTACTACTTACTGGTTTAACTTTCATAATAGACCCAGCTGTATTCACAATATTCATCAAAATAACCAATGCGGCTGTAATATCATCCTGATCAAGACATGTTGAAAAACTTTCGAGGTTAAGATCTAGCTCTGACACGAAAGTTAAGGCAAACTGAGGGCCTAATGCATCTGTCCATTTATATCTGCATGTGGACTGAGTAGCATGAGATGAGTCATTACGTGCCTCATGCGTAGGCAAATACTCTCCAATATCAAAGGTAACAAGCAGTGGCATATGTATAGATTCGGTTCTTGCAGCAATTTCAAAATCAATAACTTTTGAAAACAAAGCAGGCTCACTCAGCATATAATCAATGCAACTTGCGGAATAATTAGTAATACATGTATATTCCCCAACACCCGCATCCCTACCAAATCTCCCATTCAAAATTCGCAAACCAGTGGATTTACAAAGGTCAATAAGATTTCTACCATATGTGTTTGATTCACGTGTGTCCAGATTACTCCTCAGTGGTGGAATACCATCCTCAATATATCCCATGTCATCCAATAAATCAAAGGCTTCATCATGTTGAATATAATCAGGTATAGTATTGGTATATGCATTAAAATCACCCATTGTAACCAGGTTATGATCAGGATATCTATGTTTAAATCTAGCAATATCATCATTCAAGATATCATACAAGTTTTCTGCCGAGTGTACTGAGGAGTTTTCTGGGGACATATAAACACAACCACATATGATATTGCCAAGAGTTACTGCAGAATGTGCATTCAGAAAATCAAATTTCAGCCACACTATATTCTTAGTATCTGTAAAGAGTTGAGTCACATTTAGGATATTAAATAGAGTACTTTTTACATATATAGAAATTCCACCAGAGTTTCTAATACTATTTTTAGATTTTATTCGTACAGTGTCAAAAAGCTTATATCCCTCAATCTCAAATTGACCTTTGAAATCCGCCCATGTTTCAACGAATGATATAATATCAAAACGTGTAATATAATTCAGAAAGTCGCTAGAGTCTGTGTCTATACTTCTACCAGTTAGTTTGGAACTTATGCCGGAGATATTCCAGTAGCATATTTTAAGTGTTTGATTCAGTCTGCCCGTATTTTTGGGACCGTCGCCGGACCCCTATGCAGTGGTCAGTTTATTACCAATACTGTCATAAGAATAAGCCACATTATTAACAATCAGTTTGTCGTAGCGAATGAACGCAGTATTTCCATCGTTTAGTTTTTCTCGCAAAAACGGAATTAACTTGGATCGGATTTTGCGAACCCTGGCGGGGAAGTCTTCAGATATGCGAATGTTAGGTGGTTGGGGTGTCTCTCCGGGATTGGTAGCCGCCGCAGCCCGCGCCTCTCTCTGCTTGTCTCGATACGTTTTCAACACACGCTCTCTGTCTTTGTATTTGGAGAATTTCGCAATGATAGGACGTGCTCCCACATTTCGCCCGAGTCGGTGTGCACGTTCCATCTCGATATCACCGTTGATGTTTAGTTCGCTGGAAAGATAATTCTGAACCTTCTCTTCTGCCAATTCCCAACTCTCTCCATTTTCATCCTGGATACCATGGAACAGCAGATTGTCACGTCTGGACTGAGACTCAATGTGCTCCAACTGTGTTTCACATACGTTTAATTTTTCTTCTAATGTAGTCACGCGCTTTGTCAGAAACTCATTTTGCGTCTTTATATCGGTGACATCAGTTTGTATACTGTCAAACTTTTTATTCAGCTGCTTTACTTCTGTGTATATGTTACCCATTAACTGGCGAATGTCAGTCTCCACAAGATCTGGTGTCAATTCAGCTTCATTGTCTCTTCCAAACCAAGCATTTATTGGTGGCTGACTTGATTGTGAACTCCTTAGGGCACGAGATCTAGACGATTCGTTGTCAGCACTATCAAGTGAATCGCGAGACGTACCAGCACCACGGGCTCTTGTGGCTGCAGTAGCTCCGCTACCTCTGTTACCAGGCCTGGGTCCTGGATTTGATTCCACACCATGAGCGACAAGGAGGAAAAATAATATGGTACGGATACCCAGCGACAGGGTGTGTCGATCAACTGATAATGTTTGAATATGTGTTCTACATTTGCGCGGCTGAGTAAAACAGCCGATTCTAGATCTCCACTGGTCCACAGATACTCCCATTTTGTTGCGTTTGTCAAATTACTGTGATTAAATTGTTGTTGTTGTTTCGAGATTAGTCGCGAAAACACATGACAGTTCTAAATAATGTTACTTATACTTCGAAATCATATGCCGCCTCACTAGACATGGTGGAAAGATATATACTCTTCAGTTTATGATGGTTCTTGTTGATGACAGTAGCTTCTAAAAAGTATAATTTGAAGTTTTATTTCTGTTTTCGGACGCGGATAGAAAAACGAGCCACTACCTGTGGCTATCCGCACGGTCACGGTCATGTGCTTCAGACGACTCCCAGATTTCAGACAGACCAGAGCTCTACGCTTATTTGTTCTGTGACTCCTGTGTCCCGGCCGAGAAATCTGACCAGACTCGTCTAATATCGGTTAGTATACGTTTATACCACAGGGATCGAGCTCGAATGGTCCCGCGGTCGATTGGTGTGTATATATAGAGAAGGGAAGTAACACGGCCGTTTACAAAATACGACCATGTCGCTTTCAAGCTTGAAACACAACGAAAATCGCTAGAATTGTACAGTTTTCTCGGTAGCATTCGATAGAGTAATGATTTTCACGTAAGATCACCAAGTTTCAGCTTTGTACCCCTCATATAAGCGGAGATATGCTACCTACAAAATTGACGAATGTAGAAAAAATCGTAACTTGGACAAACAGGTGTCCACAAGAAACCGCTCGATTTCTCAAGACATCAGCGGTCAAAGTACACGATGACACACACATGTACCATTATAGACAACAAGAACATGGAAAACTATGTCCACCTACCGTATTGCGTATCCAACTTATTGAACGTGTAACGAATTACTCGCTGATTTCATACACATTCTTTCCAAATCTGTACACAAACTCCATTGTACATGTTTGGAAACTGGCCAATCAGCGCTCGTGTTGCTTCGGGCGAATACAACATGTACAATGGAGTCTGTGTACAGATTTGAAAATAATGTGTAGGAAATCAGCGAGTAATTCGTTACACGTTCAATAAGTTGGATACGCAATACGGTAGGTGGACATAGTTTTCCATGTTCTTGTTGTCTATAATGGTACATGTGTGTGTCATCGTGTACTTTGACCGCTGATGTCTTGAGAAATCGAGCGGTTTCTTGTGGACACCTGTTTGTCCAAGTTACGATTTTTTCTACATTCGTCAATTTTGTAGGTAGCATATCTCCGCTTATATGAGGGGTACAAAGCTGAAACTTGGTGATCTTACGTAAAAATCATTACTCTATCGAATGCTACCGAGAACACTGTACAATTCTAGCGATTTTCGTTGTGTTTTAAGCTTGAAAGCGACATGGTCGTATTTTGTAAACGGCTGTGTTACTTCCCTTCTCTATATATACACACAAATCGACCGCGGGACCACACGAGCTCGATCCCTGTGGTGTGTATGGATACTTGATGTACACTGATACAGCTCAATGCGTATTGATACCCGATTGGGCAATGATTCTACTCAGTGCGTATTGATACCCGATGGGCACTGATACTACTCAGTGTGTATTGATACCCGGTGGGCACTGATACTACTCAGTGTGTATTGATACTCGATGA
>JBEVXV010000959.1:0-4608 GCA_040505915.1 Sedimenticola sp.
TTAGGGTTGTATTCAGTTGACATAAATGTAGCTGTTTTAGGCCGAACTTGATTTTAATATTTGTCATTATGACCGTATTACAAATATCTGGAATTTGGCGAAACCTTCAGAGCAAATGTGGAATACCATTCCGTTCCGCACTTACACCGTCAATTACTCCAACTTCCGAAAGCAATTAGTGAAAATATCGCTATTTTTTCCAAATGACAAATGCCAAGAAGTCAGATCCAATTATATGACCTTGACCTTTGGAAATGTAGCCCTGCTACATATGTGACATTTTGTCATGTTAAGTTTAACAATGTTGCATATTATGATTGAAATCTGACAATAAAATAAAAAAGACCCATTTCAGATGTGAACTAGATTGTTCGTTTCTATAGATGACGTTCAAAATGCACATGTTCAACTTTAAGCGTCACTTATAAGAACAAGAATTGCTCGTTTGCACTAATCTGATCCCCTCACTGGCAGCCTTGATAGTAATGTAAATATTAAGTCCGATATTGTGTCCTTGACCTGGAGCGTAGGAGAACATGTACATATGTGATACTCTACTATGTTCAGATATACAATGCTTCCAAATATTATTTCAATCCACCAAGAGGGTCAACAAAAATGGAGTTACACGCATTTGCTTTTAGTCCAATTATGCGACCTTGATATTGGGCGTAGGAGCCCACGTACACATGTGACACTCTATTATCTTCAGATATACATTGCTGCCAAATATTGTTAATTTAATTAAGTTAAACGCATTTGCTAAACGCGTTTGCTAAAACAAATGCTAAGCATAAACGCTAACAGTCACCCATGGAACATGATAAATCGAGGTTTATGTGTAAGACAAGGGTATGTTCAGATACACATGGCCACCGAATATTTAGTGGAATACGTAAAACCTTTCAAAAGTTATTGCGATGACAAAGTGTTACGGACGGACGGACGGACACACGGACACTATCCTTCTATATGTTTTATTATTCTAAAACCCCACAAATGCACCTGGGGGAAAGCAGACGGACGGACGGACGGACATGGACTAATGCTATATCCCCTTACCCCTATGGCTATGGAATAACGAAATTGTTCATATTTCATGTTACATTTTCCGCCATGGAAATAGTTCTGCCTCTCCAAAGGGCTCTGACCACTTTGCTAAATCTAGGGAAAACACTGATACATGTATCAGTAAATTAAACAGTGATCAAGACAAGTCGTGGATTTCAAGCAATATGTCACCAAAACAAATGGACGTGGATAACAATTTTAAATGTTACGAATACTCATACATTGGGACAGTAAATGTTGACTCGCTTGTCGTTGGATAGAAAACATTATTGCAAATTGTCGATTGTACTAGTATTGTGCTCACGCGAACGACGATCGGGCGAAACAAATATATAATATACTCACTATTTATCTTGAGCAGTATGTGAATCGTATCCATTGTCGAGTCTTGACGTTCTATCTTTCGGTAATTCTTTGCCGCCATATCATCATACACGACACACTGCAAGCTGTCATTGAGAGACACGTATCTAACTGCAGTACACCAGGACGACGACTCCAGACATACATCGTAACACTGCTGTAGGCTGGTCACAGTATGAGTGTTCCACTGTACGGCAGTGTGGTAGCTCGTCATGGAAACGTAGGCTAATTCTGATTCCAGCCATTCGCCTGTGTAACTGTTGTTGCTGGTGTTGCTGATGGCGGTGTTGTCCATGTAACTGATGTTGTTGCCTGTGTAACTGATGTTGTTGTTGTTTTCGTTGGTGTTGTCGGGTTGTGATAACATGTCTGCGAATATACAGGTAGTGAAACATCCATTATAACCGACTGGCTGGCGATTGTGCTGGCTGAATGGATGGATTGATTCAGACATTGAAACATGGCACAGCCTAAAATTAACACTAAATTGTATCCCTGCTCAGTATTTCATCATCGGGGAAAGTTTAAAAGACAAAATGACAATTCATTTCAGAAATAACCCTTTGCATGCTGAGAGTGAAAACAGCAGGAGAAAAATCGAACGTATTTTCATATTTCTCATTGAAAATATATCTTGAAGTCCATTAGAATTGCACCCGTACCCTCCCGTCCCTGTATCACAGACTTACCAAGTAACCTGCCACCTATGAGCTCCAGTCGAAGACACAACAACTTGCCGTCCCCACTGTCTAGGGGTCGTATCCGGACACGTCGTGCATTGAAGGGACTCGCAAAGATGAACGTCTGGACATGTTCACCCATCATGGGGTCCACATGAAATATCAGAATACAACCATGCACGTTAGTAAGCATGTCAACTCATTGCCTGCTAGCGGTGAAAATGGTGTTTGTGTTTCGTACAAAGTTATTGCGTTTATAATTATCTGCACATTTGTGCTACGTTGGCGAGACGTTTGTCACATGCGCTCGATTTTTATTTATTTGTTCTGGTGTTATGGACACTGGGCTTAACCCTTTGCATGTTGGGTAATATTGAATAGTTCTTATTACCGCGTGCCCACGCATTAGTTTCGGGTGCGCACGCGTGCACACGCGACAATAAAACATATTTCCATGTCCCCTCGGTTATTTGAGCGACCGTCTTCCAAGTTTGCTCAATACACCATATTTCGTTAAAAAAAACATGGCCTCCAGGTGGCGGGGTAGTTTTTTCCGTATATGGCTATAGTGTAAACTTTAAAAATCTTCATGTCAGAAACCGCGGGTCCGATTTCAGAATAATTTCACAGGAATTTGTCTTCAGTGCTCTCTACCAAGTTTGTTCAAGCCACCGCCTTTCTTTAAAACACAAGGCGGCCAGCAGGTGGGGCTAATCAGAACTATTTTCGTAAATTGTTTTCTTGGATTACCTTCTATAACAATTGTTCAAGTCATGTTGATTTGTTTACATACTTGGCCGCCAGGAGTGTGGCTCATTTTCTATATACATGTATGTAAGTAGTGACCAATATGTATTCTTCTCTGCAGCCACTGGCATGAAGTTACAATTGTTACTTTCACGGTAGAAGCAGGTTGACTCAGGTGAGCGATATTCTGCCAGTATGGACATCTTGTTTTAAATAAAGTACAAGGAAAAGTTTCTTTCTCTAGTGTGGTAATTGTGAACTTTGCTTCGAGACTGCGATTAGGTCGTGGTAACGCATCCACTGATCTAAGCATTCGCCGAGCCCAGTTTTATTTTGGTTTGATCGACCCTCGGATCAACAGCCTGGCTCCACACCACAATTCGTGAGTAATGAGAGCTGCGAGAAAGTAATTTATATTGTGAGTGACTTTGTTCCGATTCTGTCAGTCACGACTGAGTGGATGGTCGATGTAACGCAGCCACTGAGCTAGGCATGCACCGAACCTTGTGTTTTTTTATCGGACAAGGACTCGAACCAAGGACCTTGGATCAGTAACCTTGCTCTTACCCCACTCGGCCACATCACAGTCCGTGTGTAATCGTCTACCAATTTAGGATACATGTATATACAGTGTAGCCAGAAGAAAGTTATTTAATCTTCAGACAAGAGAAAAGTATATTTCGTGAGTATGTCTTTTGGCGCGAAAAAGGGCCGTTGTTGTTGGACGGCTAGACTGATATATGTCGCGACCTGCGATATGTAGTTGGGGTGGGCGTGTACCACTTTTTCTGTACCCCCAGCTCCTGCAACCGAACAGAACCTGGTGGGTCGTTCTCTTGGTCTTCCGGGAAAGAAGAAAGTTGGTGTCGGATTCCTTCTAATCTCCGCATCCAAGTTCTCGGTAACTCGAATGTCCTTTGCCGTCTCCGCAGCCCCCACAGAGAACAGAGGCTTCGGCTCGCCGTCCCACGATTCTCAGACATCTAATGTCTTGAGGCTGGTCGTGACCTTCGGGCACAGCACGTATCTGTTCGAATTGGTCGAGTTCATTTTTGAGAGAAAAAAATACGCGCTTTTATAGCCGCGATTTGGCCAATAAAGCACCAATCAGAATAACTGAACCAATCCCATGGCCGTCGTGCATTATGTATGTCAGTGTGAGGGTACAAATAGGAGTTTCAGTCCGACAGCAAGCAAGAGATGGTCCCTTGGCCTAGTGGTTAGCTCACTAGCCTTGGAATCCGGCGGTCCGAGTTCGATACCCTGAGCCGGAATTAGTGAAATATTGTATAGTGTTTCCCGTCCCACTGAAGCGGTCGGCTGTTACTGGTTCTATCCAGAACAGCCAGAACAGGATGTCCGGTTCTATCTAGGACATGTCCACCGTGCACGGGGTATAGCGCGGAATTAGACCGAAATTGGTCGATAGCAACATGTATATCCCGCATTGGCGTACACCTCCAAATTAGGACTCATTAATGACATACGTGTCACTGTGGCCCACGGGGTCTTCGGACTGGTGACCACGTTTAATGAATGGTATAATCATCAGCAAGCAAGTAAGCAAAATGATAGGACGAGCAGAGAACGGAACAGACAGTGTTGGTCGAGGTTTGAGAGGAGGCCGAGAGACAGGCAAGTGATGACAGATTTCTTCGCACGCAGGGGCGAGACTTGGCCCGGACGCCAGAAGATTGAGCAGCAGCAAGTGTGGAAAGTGAAGATGTTGACTCTCTACCTAGACCTC
>JBEVXV010000960.1:0-2375 GCA_040505915.1 Sedimenticola sp.
CGTGCTCACCAAAATCCATGTTGTGGTGACACGATACGTTGCTGGGTGATGTGAAATAGGTTGATTTTATGGGTTGAAATTCCTATCCTTCCTTGAACCCGCGGTCGGTCCGACCCAGCGACGTCTTGTCGGGGTGGCGCGCGGGAGGTGCCGATACGAATGTCATGTTTGAGATGATTGCGTGCCATGATACCCCAGCCGCAATGTTTGACGGATGATGACATCGCTGCTTCGATCTGCAGTGATTGTCTGCCCGTCCTTGAAGTCACTTGTTATTGCGGGTTGAATCGTCGCTGTCAAACTTTTTCTTGGTAGGAATTCTAGGGAGGGGTAGGTGATGTTGTAGCCGGGTCGGTGCGCGGATTGATTGAATGTAAAGACGCCGCTGTCACGCGTGATACCCTGCCGACTCTTCTTTGCGTTCTTTGCACCTTCGCGCCTTTGCGTTAAAGGATTTCGGCCTGCCGCCCTGTTCGGTCGGCGCCGCGCGCTAATTTAAGCCACGACGAATGATTCAACGCAACGGCACAAAGGCATCCAACAAGCCAAGGCAGAGGGTCGAGCAACTGCGTCAATCGACCTCCAGTCAGAGGTGCGCATCGCTGGTGTGCAGGCTTCAGCCGCCTTGAGCGCGATCACCCTTTTAGAGGCCGCCGCCTCTCGTCGTCTCCTTGTCTCCCCCGCTCCTCTTCTCCCCCTCTAACTCAAGCTCAGCGCGCGTTGCTGGGGATACTCGGCCTGGTTCGCAGGCGTGTCGGCCATCGTGACTGTAGTGCCATCGGCAGTGATCACGCGGTGCCCAAGCACAACCAGTGATCAGGCGCAGTATCGTCGTTCGAACGATTACATGTTAGGGACCGTAATCGTAAGTTTGAAACTGATGCCTTTCAATTTGCACTCGAACGTAAAGTTGGAGTGGATTCGGCGTATTGCCGAGGCCGTACCACTTAGAGTGATACCACTGCAGATTTGGAAAATACCAATCTTCCGACCAGCCATCTACGATCATTGCGGTGAGACCTAATTGCGGCAAGTTAGTTGGCCCGCCTACCGCGTTATTTGCCACCACGACAAATATGTGGTCGTAGTTTATCACCGAGCACAGAGTTACTTGACTATTTGCAAGAAGCGGGTTGCCTACAAGCGCGGCGTAGCAGATGCGGCCCTTCTCGTCGCAGTTGCCGATACCTGTGGTTGCCGCATTATCAAAGGTCCCAACGATTGTGTTCACGTGATAGGCTTCGGCCCGGCAAGATTCCAGAGTGGCTTGGTCTGCTGCCGTTGTACAAGCAAAAGGGTTGTTTGTACTCTTTACCGGTTTTACTTTCTTAAAGAATTTTGTCGCACTTCTAGCAGCATTCTTCAAAGTCGTCATATGAGCGATCTCCGCCGCAGTTGGCATCGTTATCTCCTTTGTGAGAACGAACAGTGTTACTGATGGCGCTTTTAATGACACCGATTGTTGGGTAATTTTGCCAGAGATGCCGAGCATTTTCCAGGCGCTGCGCCAGATTTCGCGCCGTGATGAACGGAGCGGACGCAGTGCTTCGCGGCGAAATTGGCCTCGACAGTGCAAGAATCGCGCAAGACATGCTCGTCCGCGTGCTTGGAGCGGGTTTTGGGATCGCACCACGAGCGGGCCCAGAATTCCGGGTGAAAGAAAAATGTGCAGCGGGCCCCGGTTTTAGGAATTCGGGATCGAGTACCAACTGCAACTCGCGTGAGGCTTCCGCCTGGGTCTCCCGGAACTCGGTTCGGTCTCGCGGAACTCGGGGGCCGGTACGGAGCGGACGTGGGCGGGTCCTCACTACCCGATCCGGATAGAGCAGTTCTGATTTGCTCTACTTCTCAAACCAAACTCTTTGGGAAGCTCGAATGGCGCGGAAAGGCTCCTGGTTCAGACGCGACTTGAATTGGAAGAATGATCCGACACTATACCGGTATCGTCAGTTTCCGCTCGATGGATGCTTCGCTGCTTCCCTGCTGCATCAGCAGCATGATCTCCTCCAGTCGCTCGCTGTCGCGCTCGTCCAGGTCAGTTGATTTCTTCTTGAACAGCTTGCGGGCGACGTAGTTGAGGCTGTTTTCGCTCCTCCGCTTCTGCATTCGCGCGTCGAGAAAGCTATTCAGGATCGGAAATGCGTCCCGCGTCGCGTCGTTGGTCGGCCAGCTATTCAGTTTCTCAGGGCAGCGAAAGTTGTATGAATATGCAAGACAAATCGTTCCAGAAGAATTTGAAGAGATCCATCAACGCACAGATCTTCAACCTAGCGACATCTGAAGGAAGGATAGGAATTTCAACCCATAAAATCAACCAAAATCACGGTATTCAGAGAGGCATCACCCACCAGCCCCACGGATTTTGGCGGAAGTGA
>JBEVXV010000961.1:0-4947 GCA_040505915.1 Sedimenticola sp.
AATATGAATCATACCATACCGACAGGTGACACCCTCTATGTTAAAGTAATAACATAACTGTAGGGAAATAATAATATATATGGAACGCTACGACGCGACGTCAGATATTGCTACCACTGTGCGTAACGTCAAATAACGTCAAAATGGCGTAAAAAGTACGACGTCGTTAAATGCATCCTGTATTGTAAGAGTCTAGTCTGATATCGTGATGTCAGAGGCAAACATGTAATTGACATAAAATAAAATATTACATTAGGCATATCAAATATTTTAGATAATTATCGTCATTATCCAGAAATGAGTTAAAATACATGTATATGTAGTTGTCAGAGGGTGGAAGACCATGAGAGAAACGGAATTCGTAAACTATAATATGCTAATACATTAACGTACTTAGCATGCATATACACGTATCCATGAACAGAGAACATAGAGGGCACATACGCATGAACGGGTGTGAGAACTGTATAGACAGGTCATGTATGATCAGGGTCCGTGATTATACAACTTTTGGAGCATCTACTCCAATCCCATGCTCGAAATTAAGCGGTTTAATTGGTCGAGGGTGAGGCGAGCCTCAATCAATCAACCAGCTTGATTTCGAGCATGAGAATGGAGTACATGCTCCAAAAGTTTTATAATCGCAAGCCCAGCTTCTCGTACTTACTATCTATCTACAAAGTTTGATTTTGATCTGTTGATTTCCCCCGGCCCATACTGACTTACAATTACACAATTGCGACATTTAGGTTGACATTATAAAAAAGTTACATCACATCACATCATGACTCAAATATTAAATATTGGTGATTTCCATGAACTGCTCAATGCTTTCTAATATATCCAGATGTACATTTTCACTGACATTTATACTGCGCTTGAAAAGACCCACGTCAGAACATATGTATCGCACGGATAGGAATGGAACTATGGCCGTTAGTCTGGGGATCAATGTATATGAATGGCCTAGACCTTGCTGCTTGTAATAATAACCGCTGACGACTTCGGTACCCGCATTAAATACGTTCCCCCAATTGTCACTTGTATCTGTCTCCAAACGATGGGGCTCTCTATTAGCCTGCAGTAGATAGTACTCAGCCTGTGGGTCGTCTGTAAAGGCTGCAACCACATTGCCCTTTTGTATGATATCTCTAAAACTAGAAACACGTTCCTCCAAGCATTCACTTCCTTCAATCTTCTGTTTGCCCTCAGGCTCAAGCGTAATGTTTTTAATATTTCCGCAGATGTGGCTATTTTTGCAACGTTTAATTTGTCCGTCCATGCACCGGTTGCAACTGTAGCAGCTTAATTCTCGTACTTGAAGCTTGCCAAAGGGACCATCGCGTGTTATTTGGTGAATTTTTCGATTGTTTGATATTGATTTGTAACCAACTTTATTCTCCCTGTTAACTTGTTCGATATATTTGAAAATGCGTCGCTTACACACCGACTTAGTTGACGACAAATTGTTCTTGCCGAATGTGTAAAAATCTTTTGCATTTTGTATACTGGCACTACCCCGAATTACTGCCATGTCCGCCATGTGCTTGATACAGCCGCCCGCAGCGTCCTGCGGGCCCTTTGCGTGGCTGGTCTCATAATAATTACGAACCAGACTTTTGTATCCCAAATCTATATTACTGACATCACCCATACAATGTCGTGATTTATATTGCTGACTACAGCCGTCTGTAAATTCATACATGCATTCTACGTTATACCCGATATCATTCAAATGTCCGGCCACACGTTTCTGTACTTCCTGGGTGAAACAATTGTCATGTTGCAAATCGGGACTGATGACAAATATCTGTTCTGTGATTATCTTTCGGTTATCCGGGGTACTTTCTTCCCCGTCAAATTCTAAAATCGCATGTCTATGTAATATTGTGACATGTATTGTACATTCTGTTTTTGAGAAGAATGTGGACTGTAGCTCGTCTCTTTCAGAGCACGAGTAATTTTCGCTAAAGTCATGAATGGCAATACAGTGATTTTCTGGGAGAGATTCTATTAATGCTTTCATCTGATCGTTTTGCCAGGATGCCCTAAAGTTGTGTGACGAGAATGTTCCCATGATATGTTTAAAGTACGAAAACAGTTGTCCAGGTTTAGTTTTTTTTTCAACAAGCATCAGTTTTCTGATGCATCTCCCTTTCACTTTCAGATCGGCATACTCATAACGAGACCAGGTGACCGTTTCTGAATTCTCTGATTCGCTCATTTCAGTTGGGTGGGTTAGCAGTTTATGGACACCACAGTTTCCACATTCTCTGTCCAGACACTTTTTCTTTGAATAAGTCTCAGATTTTGGTTTTGGGCAAAGCGTACTTTCAACTGCGTCCGAAAGGTGGTCGAAAACTGGGTACTCCAACTGATCATCAGCTGACCATGTCTGGTGTTGCGCTTTTCTGAATTTCATACATGATTTAAAAACATAGTGAATTTCCGTATGGTAGCGGCAACAACATGTGTTGCGGTGTTTTTCACGGGCCGGTTGAACAAAATATGGTTTACATTTTTCAAAGGATCTTTGACTTAATTTGATGTCTGTGAATTTTGCTTTGAACTCTAGAAAACACTCTGTTTGTGTTTTTTCTAGTACATATATAACATGGCTAGAATACACATTTTTGTCCAAACGAACTCGCTTTACTTCATTTTTGTTGCAGGATGGTCGTGAAATTCCGTGAGATTTCCAAAAGTCATAAATAATCCTCTTGTTTTCATCTGATAAGCAGTCACTTCTCGTTTTTCGTTGTGTGTACTGAAAACACGATTTTTCTCCTTTAAGAATTTCCGTACGAATTCGTTTTCCGCCTGAGAGTCTACGCGGAGTTACACCCAGCTTTTTGGCGAGACACATTTTACTGTTGACTAAGTTTTCCCCGCTTACGGACGCTGTTAAAATGTTCATGGTAGCTCTGCAATCGTTCGACCTTTTGCATTTTGTTGAATCAATAAATGTCTTCATATTACTGAGAACATTTTCCGTTAATTTGTTGTTTTCCTTTACCGAGTTTATCAAGTCTGATTTAACTGTATTTGCGGTCGGCGAATCCCTTGCTAGGTACGATTCGATAACATCAATTCGTTTAGACGGCGTTTTCGGCAGCGAATCGTTTAAACGGCGCAATGCTCTATATCGACTCATACGGTTTTTGAATCTGCGTGTGTTGTCTTCTTCACCATGCGTATTTTCATTACATTTAGCACGCGCGCGGTACATCTTTTGATACTCTCTCCGCCATTGGCGTTTAAGTTTTTTGGATTGTCGCCATTTTTGTGTCCGCTCGGCGCCTCCTGATTTTGGTGGTTTTGGAGATTCGTCTGTCGACACCCTTCGTCGTTTCTCGTTTATCTCGTGTTTATTGTTTCTGTAACGCATCCGGCTTCGGCTGGCTGCTCTCTCTCTTTTAAGGGCACGATAATAATTTGCCTTTTCACTCATGACTCTGCATTCGTTGTATTTCCGTTGCTGGAACATAATAAGGAAAACATGGTTTACGGGAATTGATTCGGTGACCTTCCATGCCGCCACATATTTTCTAGGTAGGATCAGTCAAATACGAGGAATATGTAGAAAATAGCGAACATTGTAGTCCCTGATCAGACAGCGCGGATGCGCAGGCTGATCTGGGGTTACACTGGTCGCATGCGTGTTTGGGATGGCCGTTTGTACAGGTTGCACTGTATGTCTTCTTCAGTTTTGACCATTGTAATCTGCATAATTCATTTGTTGTTTAGTATACATGTAGTAGTATATGGATTGATGAGGGCCACAGGGTAGACTGGCCTTGGTCAACTGTGTTACCCTAAATAAAATAAGGAATAAATATAAAAATATAAAGAAATTACATCGCATTTTTGTCGACTTCTTCTGGATTTAAACGCCGGCCGGGCGACAGTCATGTGCTATACCGACTGAGCTAATGACCCATCCACCACAATACACAAAAATAAAAATAAAAACTACATTTCTAAATGCATGGTTTACCATGTCTACATATATATATGTTTTTTATTCGCTGGGCACCAAAATCACTATGACATATAACGTTAATACTCGTTAAAAAAAAGCGAGAAACGTCGACGTAGGGTATTTTATATGCAAACGTCAAAAATCGTGGCTGTCACATTTTTGTCTCACATGGGGAAATCGTTGGTGTGTTGCTATACACAGTAGCACAGAGCTAATATTATGTATTTGGCACGGGAATGCATTGAACTCCACACCGTGCGACGTTTCAATGAAAACTAGCAAATGGTTTGGTATTAATAACCGCACAAACTTGATGCATTTCTACAAATAACGTTTATTTTAAGGGCGTCACACATTTGTCTCACATTCCATTTCGTGATTTTGAAATGGCTAAGAAGGTGAAATTGTAAATTTATTTACATCAACATACAGGATAGATAATGAACTTTCTGCTGATTATAAGGTTCTATACATACCTGATCCTTTTATGGTCACCGTTAGTCGCAACAACTTACGAAGACGTCTTCAAATTCAAAATTTACATATTTTTTCTTGAAGTGTCGTCCATCAAAGTCCGGTTCGCAAAACACACACAAATGGCCGACGTCACTAAAATTGACGTTACACCTTCTAGTAATGACGTCGAGCATCCATGCGAAATATCCCGTATTTTCGCGCAAAATGTAACAAATGCGGACCAGTTGTATGAAAAGCGCGAACATGCTAATGTTACGTTTTACACGTCAAAATGCCGTTACAGAAACCATGATTATTCGCTTATTACGATAAAATAATTTTACCCGGCAGAGTTTTCACAATAAAAAAACGTCCAGGTACTATCGGCACTACATATCTGAATTAATAACAAAAGAAAAATTGTAATTTTCTTTAAATATGGCTGAAAATGCTCAAGCAATAAAGATGCGTTTGAAAATTACGGAATTTGTCGCAATATCTGACGTCGC
>JBEVXV010000962.1:0-1782 GCA_040505915.1 Sedimenticola sp.
TATTTTCAACTTTCATTCAACATGTCTCACTACCAAGTGTCCCAATCGGTAATTACCCATCATGGATTATTGGCGAAAAGAGTTCAAAATTCAGGTATGGCTGTCGGGCCGGACAATTGTTACTCGAGATAAAAAAAATAAAAAATCGCCAAATAATTTTTTTTTTCGCCACTTCCTTTTTAAATTCGCCAATTGAGAATGTGGCGACCGCCAGCGGAAACCCTGATATTCACGAATATGACATTCGATCTGCGAATACCACCTCAATTTCAATATTTTTATCTTTTGTAGACACTTTAATAATTGGCGACAATGAACACTTTAATAATTGCCGACAATTAACAGCATGCATGTTAGACGGTATACACGGCTATTGAAGTCATTATTATTAGCCTCAGCTGATCGCAAAATAGGTGATAAGCCATTAGTTTGTCACGCTTATGCAAAACAACTATCCCGGAAAAGAATATAATGTTGTTCAGTCAAATCATGGATATATTCATAATACAAGTACATGTACTGTTGGACTTCTCTTGCCCCACCACATATATATCTGGATCTAATTCCAATGATCAAACCAAAGTAATAGGTTTGAAATTGACTGTCCATACGTCCAACCATACATCGCAGTTCAGTATCATCAGGCGCATAGCTGCCATTAGGCCAAAAGGCCCGGGCCTGCACATCGTTTTGACTAAACAAAAAAACACAAAAAAAATGTGTTTTTGCTGCAAAAACTGGCATTAAATTCAGTCCGAATTGGTCTTTAAAATGCAGGAAATTGCATCCTCATAAACAAAAATTTCCGGGGTCATACACCCGGACCCCCCTAGCGGCCTCGCTCGCTACGCTCACTCAATATTTATTCCTCGGGCCTGCACATCATTTGCCTTCTGGCTATGCCCCTGATCATCGCTGTAGAACTTTAAAAAAAAATCACATGTTGGTTTGTACAGGTGCGAGACGGGGCGTCGCCCACCAAGTACCAGATGAAATAATTAACAATTCAAAACTGCAGCTGGCATTAAAACAGGTGAGTGGGGGACAAAGTCAGCTGAACAAAATGCAAAGGTGTTGCGAATTTTACGTTTCTGTCAGTTAAAATAGCCTCTGTAGCCATTTCACATAGCACATGACTTTTGTAGTGTTACCCATAGTTATAGAGAGATTGAGCAAAGCCATCAAAACAGATTTCATTTACAGATGTATTGTCACAATTCAGCTGTAAGCTTTTTATTCCCAGGTAATAACTTTCATGAGGTATTATGATTTGCACCTGTCAGTCTGTCTATCCATCCGCCAACCCAACATTTTGTCACTATTGCACTTGTCTGTCCAACATTTTGTCACTATTTAAACTTTTCTGCCCACCCCTCTAACATTTTGTCACTATTTACACTTGTCTGCCCGCCCCTCCAACATTTTGTCATTATTCACACTTGTCTGCCCGCCCCTCCAACATTTTTTCATTATTCACACTTGTCTGCCCGCCCCTCCAACATTTTGTCATGGGGTTTTGGTTTTTTATATCACAGAAAGAAAAATAAAGGGCTTGGCAATCACCACGACAACGGGGGGCATCACTGTGTCTCACAGACACAATATCCAAATTTTCCAAAACCATTTGTACTTGAGAATTGTAGAAAATTATTCCAAAATTATCATCAAATACCGTATTTCCTCTATTTAACGCTCCCGGGCGCGATGCAAACTGCAAAAGGGGCGCGTTTATTAAAATGCAAAAATGCAAACAATTTTTTTTTTTTTTTTTTTTTTTTTTTT
>JBEVXV010000962.1:1820-6034 GCA_040505915.1 Sedimenticola sp.
GGGGGGGGGGGGCGCGTTTATTAGGGGAGGCGCGTTAAATAGAGGAAATACGGTACCCCCTTACTTTTCCTCTGTTTTATACTTGGGCTGCCTGCTGGGAAAAAGGACCTTACAATGTTTGCGATCAACGCAGTCCCAGATCAGCCTGCGAATCCGCGCAGTCTGATCAGGGCCTACGTTGCTCGCGATTCAGTTGTTTAAGTAGCCTTATTGTCATAGATCTGCATTCTAATCCCACGGTATGGATGTGCAGGAGGGTCAGATGCTGGAATCTGTGCCCATGTCGTAAGGTCCCTTTTCGCAGCCAGGGGCCCACTTGTATGTTTCAGCTACCAGATAACTACAATTTTGAGATTCCCAAGACAATATGGCGGATAAAAATGGCTGGTGCCAAGCGAGGTAGGTTTGTTCTCATATTTAGCATGGGTCGACACTAACAGGTGTCTGGGGACCCGAGACCCCCAAATATGTGGAAGGACCCCATGAATTTCTAGGCTGGATGTCCGATGGAGTCCCTGGAATTTTAGGTAGCTCTCTCAATGCTCTTCCTTGCTGATGAACGGAAAACACCATTCAATCAATTAATCAATGTTCGTTTTGGGATTAATAACTCTTACTATTAAACTTGTAAGCTATTATTATCAACTCTTCGAAAATGAATCTAAAAAAAAACATATTCTTCAGAGGTTATTTTTGTCAGATATGTATCAGCGTAGGAACAGTTCAGATTGCTCATGAGAAATCTGAGTTCTAAGCTGATTAGAAAACAGTGTAAGAAAACAGTTCAAACAGGGCATATGAGCAATCTGAGCTGTTCCTACACTGTTTTCAAAGGCCTTTTCTATTGGGTGTGGTAGAGGCGTCCAACGTCAGTGTATGGAGTATAAATGGTTAAAATGTGAGGAAGGACAACCATACTTCAAGAAGGACCACTAGTTGATTTTAGCTGGGTGTCCTACTTTAATACCACCAACTTAAAAATGATAGTGTCAACCCCTGTTTAGTATAAGCCATTCAATTAATATATAATATATCATCTGCAACATATCATTATTTAGAAACTGTCCCTTACAAATAAAAGGTAAATTTGTGGGAACATAAAAAAGCGGTCAAAATAAATAAATAAATATTGGAAATGTTGTAGCAAATGTGTGTTGAATATGTGTGCTATCAGCAGTTTGCTAACTTCATTATGATGTTTCAAACTGACAAATCGATAATAGCCAGGTAGTGTGTAACCTCAGAATGTAAATATTTACAGTAAGATTTTGTGGGATCCACTGTCAGTTTTTACCATGGGCCGAGGTTATAAAACTTTTTATCAATCTCAGACTAAAGCAAGCTGATTGGTTTATCCTGAGCGTATGCTCAGGATAAACCAATCAGCATGCTTGAGTCTGAGTTTGAGCAAAGTTTTATAACCTCGGACCCATGTTTAAAGGCATACTCCGACGCTTGAATACTACATTCAGAGTGTATCTAAACATATATAATAAAAGCATGTATTGAATAAAGCTAATCGTTATCTATGATACTACATGTACATGTATACAATAACTTTCGCCAGAATTGTGTTATAGTGGCAGTATTGTATGTATTACGAAACCGAAAGTAGAAAACCAGATGTTACCAATTGCTACGGAAGAAATCGTGTGATGAATGAATCTTCCATGATACGCGAAGAATCAAGGCTGACCGGTCGAAGCTAGTCATTCAACAACTAAAAAACAACTGATCTCCGTAAGTTTTCTAGATTTGCGTGCGATTCTAAATTGTTATCACTCACGTTGTGAAAGGCACGAAATACAGGAAACCTAGAAAATTTGCTACGTAGCAAATTGGGGATATCCCCCCGAATAATACTTCTAGTTATGCATCAGTCAATGTAAATCCCCGCCCCCCCTCCCCTTCCGGGTGAATAGTGCGGGGCAACATGGAATGTGAAAGCCCCGGGGTATGCTCCGGTAAAGGCCCCCCCTAACCCGGAGTGGGGGGGGGGGCGGCGGGGATTCACATTGACTGATGCATTATAGACACTAAGGTATATTAAATGAACTAAGGCAGGTAAACACATTTCTGTTAATTCAGGTATTATGGTATTATATGAAGGACAATGACTTTAAAAGGCGATAATTGATTACATGTCAAAATTTCAAGCATCTTTATCTGGAAATATGTTTCATTTTTATACACTAAATTCATACGGTAATAATCTTGTGTTTATGCTTTGAATAGTGCATTGAGAAGGATATGTACCGGTAATCCATTTAACCCTTTAACCCCTGTATATCTGAGTGACATAGAATCTCCTATTCTCCCATTCAGACCAATCTATAAAATCAAATTCAGACCTGTCCATTCAATCAGTGGGTAATTTTGTTTTCTTAAATATGGAACATTACAATACTTGCAAATAGTGCTCGTATGAGCCGGCTCATCTGGATCTACACTGTTTGCAAACTCTGGCCTCTAAAGAGGCCGCTAGGGTTCAAAGGGTGAATGCTTTCAACCCCACTGGCCCCTGCGTAGGCCTATCTTTGCAAACAGTGTAGATCCAGATGAGCCGTCTCATCAGGATCTGCACTCGTTGCAAGTATTTTCAATATGTAAGAGGAAAAAAATACACCCACTATTTGAATGGACTGGCCTGAATTCCATTTTCAGATTCAATGATTGGCCTGAATGTGACAACGGGAGATTCCATGTCAGATATATAGGTGTGAACAGGTTAAACTGATGACACTCTGTTGAAAACGTGTTTGTTTTTCAGTGGCCCTGCAGTTTCCAGAAGGTCTCCTCTTGTTTGCATGCACCATAGCTGACATCATTGAAGAGTAAGTTACATTGTTATATGTTGTGGGGGTGGGTATACTGGATTCACCTTGTCCATTCGTTCGTCCGTCTGTAATATTTTAGTTTCTGCACGATAACTCAAGTTCTCTATCTTCATTAAACTTCACCTGTGCAACATTTTTGTTTCCGCACAAAAACTATATCCGATCTTCATCAAACTTCACCTGTGCATTGAGATCGATGAGGGCAAGACACCTATTGAATATGGGCTATGCCCATCCAAGGTCACTGTTGCTAAAAATAGATTGATGTTCAACATTTTTGTTTCCGCACGATAACTCAGGTTTTCTATATCCGATCTTCATAAAACTCCATCTGTGCATTGATATCAATTAGGGCAAGACACCTATTGCATATGGTCTATGCCCATCCAAGGTCATGTGACTGTTGCTGAAAATAGATCGCAGGGTTCACTAATGGTCAGAGCTCAAGCGGGGGTATTCTGTAAGCCCTTGCTTACCGAAAAATCTAGTTTGAGATATGTTTGAAAGTTGGACTAGTAGAACTTTATACTAGTTTTTGTCGGCGCTTTTTCCGTCGTCATCGTCCGTTTTTTTTTGTAAAGCAAAAATGTTAAAGTTATACTATCAAGGCACGGCAGGTGCGACACCGCTTCGAGGCGGATTTCTTGTTTTAACCCTTTCAACACTACAGACCTCTATAAAGAGAACGTTTACAAACAGTGCAGATCCAGATCAGCCGGCTCGTAGCGAGCCGTCTCATCAGGATCTCCACTGTTTGCTAATTGTTTTCAAATTTGAACAGAATACCCTTTCTGAAGAATGGAATTGCCTGAAAATTTAAACGGACCAATGAAATAGCGTGAAATATTGGCTTGGAACAGTCCATTAAGTTACTTGGTGTTGTAAGGGTTAAGCAACTTACCGTATTAATCTGGCGAGTCGTTAAATCCTGTAATACCCCTCTACTCTATAAGCTTCTATCATTCTTCAGTTAGAGGTTATTTGTGTGTACATTATCGGGCAGACTGGAAAACAGTGTAGGAATAGTTCAGATTTCACCTATGAGCAATTTGACCCGTTCCAACATTGTTTTAAAAAGCCTTTAAAAATTACCTTTGTGGCATAAAGGGTCAACTTCACACCTGACTCAGTGATGACAATTCGGCTAGTAACCAAAGTCGTCTGTGTCGTTTAGCGGAAATGATACTACATGTACAAATGTATCATCAGGAGACGAATTACTGAAGAATTGTAGAAAATTATCCCAAAATTATCATCAAATCCTCTTATCTGTTCCTCTGATTGTGGCATGTTGTATTTGTAGGTTTACAGAGGCAGACACGTTGATAATGGGAGACGTCACCTATGGTGCATGTTGTATTTGTAGGTTTACAGAGG
>JBEVXV010000963.1:0-3449 GCA_040505915.1 Sedimenticola sp.
ATACAAAACTTTACGACTCATTAGTGGCACCTGTTATAGAATATGGAGCCTCCATATGGGGCACACGTGAATTTACATGTATAAATGCCATACATAATCGAGCATGTAGATATTATATGGGACTAGGCAAATATACACCTAATTTGGCTGTAACAGGAGATATGGGCTGGAAACCGCCGACTGTTCGACAATGGAATAGAGTATTTAACCAGTGGAACCGTTGTTTAACAATGGACCCAAACAGGATAAACAAGAAAATATTCAATTGGGCTTATACATGTGCGCGTGGTAACTGTAATAATTGGTCAAAACGCATTTTTAACCAATCGGCAGTACTTAATATACATGATTTTAGAAGAGATATTATACCTATTTTTGCCTTTGACAAAGCAATAGTAGACAATGCATTGGCACATAAATTCCTTGAAAAATGGCACTCTAACTTGTTTGATGATAGAAATGGCATTAATGGAGGTAATAAGCTAAGAACATATAGGCTATTTAAAACCAGATATGAGCCAGAACATTACTTATTATCTAACTTAAATTTTCAATATCGGAGTGCTTTTGCTAAATTTAGATGTGGTGTTGCCCCTTTAAGGATAGAAACTGGGCGTTATGAACATATACCTCTAGAACTGAGGGTATGCCTACACTGCAGCTATTATGCAGGAGTGCATATAATTGAGTCAGAAATGCATGTT
The DNA here is from genome assembly GCA_040505915.1 of Sedimenticola sp. GTDB lineage: Bacteria > Pseudomonadota > Gammaproteobacteria > Chromatiales > Chromatiaceae > Vondammii. The sequence goes on from JBEVXV010000963.1 coordinate 705, forward strand.
TTAATGAGTTGTCCGCTATACGAGGATCTACGTGAAGAGTTATTTGCACATGCTCGAGTTAACGTGCCAAATTTCGATTCTTTTAATCAACAGGATCAGTTCTGTATCTTTTTTAAAAATGAAGACATAATTAAATACTCAGCCAAAACCTGCCATAATATTTTAAGTAGAAGGAGAAGATTTCTATATAATTTGTGATTCGTCCGGCCTTGTTTGTGCAATAATTTTAGCAAATTGTGATATAGTTTTTAGCTCACCTGAGCACGGAGTGCGAAGTGAGCTATTTTGACCGACATTTGTCCGTCGTCCCTCCGTCGTTGCTTTGTAGAAGCATCTTGACTCAGGTGAGCGATATATGGCCCACACTGGCCCTCTTGTTTTATGGTAATTTATGGTAATTTCATAGCATATTGTGATACTAGTACATATGACGTAAATTATATTATACATTTGTATTTCATAACTGGTTAATATCCACAACACTTTTACCTGTATATAATGTAAGGTACCGGTATTTTATTGTGTTTTTGAACTACTCTTATTCTCACTTGCCTGGTTGCTGTTAATCAGTTAACTTCAAATCTGATTTGAGGTTATATGGATGTTTTAAGATATTTTGTAGAATTCTGCCTTTGTATTATCAGTCATCCGTATGAGGTTTAATAAACATGATTTTAATGCGTTCTTAGACAGGAAGTTAGAACCTATGTTATAACTTCACTGTCTCGATTAACGGTAGCCATGCAAGATGAGAGGTAAACAAGCTAAATACTATTTATTGTTGCCGTTGTCACCGATTATTTTAACCATGATAAAGCGCGGTGACAAGGGCAATTTCAGCTGGTATTTTGCTTTTTTACTCAGTTAAACTAATCTTTAGTATCATTAATGGGAATGATTTTAACGTGCATATACATGTACATATATAGTCTCCTACAATTCCTATGTGAATGACAATGTACTGTCGTTATTTGTTTTCTAATTGTTTAATTTATTTGCATGTACATTGATGAGACTTTAATAAACTGTATAAACTACAAAGTATACATGTACCGCAACTCATGCCGAAAATGGCTCAATTATGTATGAAATATCACAGTATCAGAGCTTCAGGATTCTCAGCATGTTTGACAGACAATCTGTGAAAATAATTTACGTCACAATGACGTTTGTTAAGGTTCATTATGTAACAAAAAGTTCATTATGTAACAAAAAGTTCATTATGTAACAAAAAGTTCATTATGTAACAAAAAGTTCATTATGTAACAAAAAATGCTGCATTATGTAACAAATCACAGAATTAGTCATTATGTAACAAATTTTACGTTATTATGTAACAATCACTATGTAACAATTGTTGCGTCATTATGTAACAATCATTATGTAACAAATGCATTATGTAACAGGCTAACAGAGGGTTGGTCATTGTCTGCTGTTGGGTCTTCTCACGGTCTGGGTGTTGTCTGTGGTCTGGTCTGCTTATCCATGTGGGTGAAAGACCATTACTGCTTATCCATATTAAATTAGAAAAAAGATTTTGAATATTATTATATATGTGATTATTGTGTCTGAATGTAATATATTTTGATGTATAAAACAAAAGCTCCAACCACCACGAAAAAACACCATGAATAACAAGAGTCATCAGAAGACAACGACACTCGCCTGCTGGCAGCCAGAAATATATTTCCGTAAAAATTAAGTTGGTGAACGCACTAAGATTGCCACCTTGACCTTGGGGTTAGCAGGGGTCTGAGGGTTGTGGAATAGTAGAGGAGCTTGAGAAGAAGGCATGTGTGAACTATCAAGAAGTTATGAGAAATGAAACATAAATTACAATAAATGACCGCAAAAGTTAAGTTTGTCAATGCACTAAGTCTGTGACCTTGACCTTAAGGTTAGCGGAGGACGGAGCAAGGTGAATTTGTCAGGTATGATAGAGGACCCTCAGAGAAAGGCATGTGTAAAATATCAAGAAGTTCTGAGAAAGGAAGCATACATTACAAAAATGTCCCCAATGTTAAGTTTGTTAATGCACTAAGATTGTGGATCCAGGATTTAGTGTTAGTGGGGGGGGGGGGGGGGGGGGGGGGGGGCGGAACTGAATTTAAATAGTTTACTTATATATTCGACCGAGCGGAGCTTGGGAGACTGCTATGGGGTCCTGGCGCATGCCCCCTGGAAATTTTTGATATCTACATTCCATTTCCTGCGTTCTGGCACATTTTAGAGCAAAACATAAGAGTATGTTTAGATATGATTTTTGATTGGAAACGTTTAAATTTTGAAACAATAAGACAATGACAGAAAAATGCATGGAATACACGGCACTTCGGCTCAGGTGAGCTAAAAAGATGAGGCGTAATTAATGTTCACCATTGTGTGAACCAGAATTCCGATGGTTGGTATCATGGCCGTAACTATGTTGCGGACGATTTTTTTTAGAATAACAATTAATCTGAAGTCTTAATGGAATTGGGCTTCGCATATTATCCAATCTTATTAAAGTCAACCGTGATGCGTCAAAAGTATACTAGTTCGGTATCTTGGCTACGGAGGGGTGGGGCGAAAAATCAGCGCCTGGACTTCGCGAGCACAATACAACAACAACAACAAGACGTGTCGTCTACTAGTGCCATGTAACGACCAAACAAAAGATTAAAGTCAATATATGAACGATTCTAATTGACATGCAACTTAAAAAAAATGCGCTAAAATAAAAAAAATATCTTTACTCGCCGAATT
>JBEVXV010000963.1:3459-5859 GCA_040505915.1 Sedimenticola sp.
AATATATGAATCGTAATAAAAAATAAAAAAAAAAAAAATCTAAGTCATTTGACCTGGACCTTTGAGGGTCAAGGCAGGGTCAAGGCAACATGGGTGGGTGGTAGAATGAATATATGAATGGTGATAGGCGCGCCGGGTCATATGAGCCTTCTCATCAGGATGTGCACTATTTGCAAGTATTTTTCCGTATTTAAGAAAACAAAACCATCCACTGTTTGAATGGACTGGTTTGAGTTTGATTTTATGGCAAATAGATTGGTCTGAATGTGAGAATGAGAGATTCCATGTCAGATATATATGGGTGAAAGGGTTAACAAGACTGGTGAAGACTAGCTTGCATGTGTCAGAGAATCTAAATAAACACAAATAAATAATGTTCTAGTGGCTACCCACATCCCACGCCCATCATGCACACCCAGATCCACACACCAGGTGGATGGCACTACCATCGCATGCCAGCGGAATGCGACACGCAATGGATCACCGTTTCGCAGGGGCCAGCACCCCCTCACCATACCCACCCCACCCCGCACTCCAACGGGCCTGCCTTCACGGCTAAATGATAGATTTGCAACCAGCATGAACTCACGCACTAATTGTCACACCCTCTGGCAAAGCATGGACCCGATGTTACAAATCTTTTATTCTATATCTCAGACACAGACTCAAGGAAGTGTGTTCGTTGATCCTGAGTTTGTTAGCTAATGACGAAGATTGTGTTTGAGTCTGAGGTCACTAATTAGTTTTATACCTTCAGTATCCAACTGTCCACAATCCACACCCTACTTTCTGCTTGTTTATTACAATCCACACCCGTTGACAGAAGCTACTATTTATATCTACCTATTGGCCAATCACAAGTCAGTAAATTATCCAATGAAATGGAGCCAATTTGTTCCGCTTTATAATGCACCAACAATGCCATAACACCGAGTTACATACAATGCATTATGTATGCACTTTAACCACATTCACATTTCTCTGGGAACTAAGCGGGTGTCAAGAATTCGTTGAGAAGACAAACTGGTAGGTTTTTATTTATTTCGTTGTTTAATCATTTTAGTGTGTGTTGGTGTATGTGCGTGTGTATGTGCGTGCGTGAGATGAAACAGTACGTTTACAACAGCTGGTGCAACGCCCAGTGATCCGATTGTACGAAAGACGAGGACAAAATTGGTAAGATAACAAATATTTGTATTGAGGAGTATTTAGTTTTCATAATTGTGTTTGTCTTCTCTCAATTTGTATTGTCCGTCCGTATGATGGCCTATTGTTTACGTATATTTTTCGCCACGATGTACGCATCGTGGCGGTAGCGGTGGTTGGGGGTATACGTGAGCTAATGCTCACTTGCTCGAGTTGTCTTTACTATATATTGTTGAAACTGTATACGGGCATTGTCATGACATCATTCATCTCATTCGTACGTAAATTTGTATGACGGATTTTAACAATGTAGACTGCACTCAACATTCTACTTCAAGTACATGTATGTCGCTCATTACGTCGGCTAGGATACCGATAAAATATACATGAGCAACATCACGAGAAATCCAACAATGTGACATCTGCGTAATGTATCGATCCGGATCACCTTGCGCAGCCCACACAGTCTGTTCCGACCTGACATTTCCCGCATATTGGTGATAGAGGTATAGAGTAATGATTCATGCAACAGAAATTCTCCAAAATGCGGAATGTGTCGGCCCGGATTAGCCTGCGCGGACTGCGCAGTTTGATCCGAGTCGATGCTTTACGCATATGCCACTTTGTTAGTTTTCTCACTCAAAATAAGTAACTTTTCTGTCCATGTGAAATCTAAGATTGCGGACGTATGTTGGCGAATTCTCACTAACCAATTCGGATAATCACAAATTCCAGCGGCTATTTCTCTTTTTTTTGGGTAGAACTGCCAAATAATTACTTCTGATTAAGACCTATAATTTAGTAAATTCATAGTCACAGGCTTGTCATGATTTAACACGATGCACGATAGTATTCGATATACAAATAAACCGGTGTAACAGGCCAGATTAACCCGCTGTCGAAACTATTACCCGGTATAATTTTAGCAGGGGGTAATCTGGCCTGTTACACCGGCATCGTCACGACGGCGGCGTTGTCCCCGTACACGGCCACGTCCCTGGGCTATGAGTGGCCGTTCATGTCATAAGTGCCGTTTCTTATTAGACGGACCCGTTAGCAGCAGATCATTTTTGGCGCTCCATTCCTGTCATTTGTAAACGTTCATCCGATTGGACAATTTCTGTAACGCGTTAAAGAATCAACTTGCACGTTAGGTCGCATGCACTAAGATCCACTAACGTGTAAGAGAAATTGTCTTGCACGTTAGTCAGTGGCTCTAACGCGTTAGCCAGTGGCCCTAACGCGTTAGAGAAA
>JBEVXV010000964.1:0-9180 GCA_040505915.1 Sedimenticola sp.
TTCTCACCACCATCATGACTGCAATATCACTACTTCAGATAAATCTGACCGCCTAAAGGCGGTGGTTTTAACCTTTTTTCGAGACGAATAACAATGTAACTATTCTGTGACGCCCGGTTGAAGGCCATTTCCACTCCAGCCACCACACACCCGCAAACAAACTAGGAGCCTGTCCGAGAATAGGCACCGTAGCGAGGGAAGTCCATTTTGAGTCATTTTTTTTCGGTCATTTGAGGCGAATAGTTACTCTTATTCAACGAAAATGAGCGGAAAAAAGGGCCGAAATGGGCTTTCCGCAGTAGGTCTCCTATTCTCGGACAGGCTCCTAGGTAACTGCTCATAAAGTCCGCGCCATAGGGGTGCAGTAACGCCTTTTAAGAAGACTCAGTGAATACCTCCCTGTACGCTCACAGCAGCAACTCTGCTGCGGTATGTCCTGAAAAGGTGTCACTGCATCCACCTGAAAGTTATCCATCGGCACTGGGTTACTGAGAAGCTACCAAACCAACACCTAAATTACTAATAATTAATGTATTAATTGTGATAATGCTATAGAGAGTTGGTAGATATACCTATGTGATATACGAATACCATGACGACAAAATAGGTATTTATACCACAATCATATACCTAAATAGTGGTACTACCGAATTACCTATAATTTGGTAACCAGTTGATAATATTATTATATTTGACATTTAATTGATTAAGGTCAATGCCGCTTATCGCTAATATACTGAGAATTGCCCATCGCACTATCACGAGCAGGTTTTGATGGTTGGGCCAATAAATAGAATTCAGTTTTTGCGGGGTGATTTTCAAGGAGCAAGAGATCCTCTTCGCCCCCCCTGGTCTCTTAGTGACGCTCAATTTCAAGAAAAGTGCAGCGGTTGTGGCGACTGTATTACCGCCTGTCCCTATCACCTCATCTCAGAGGGTAGGGGGAAATTCCCAGAGATTGATTTTACCCATTACGGATGTAATTTCTGTGGTGATTGTTTGACGGCCTGCAAGCTTGGAGCACTTCACCGTGAAGTGTCAGATGAAACCCCTCCGTGGCATCTCAAGGCCACTATTCTGCCAACCTGTCTCTCCCTCAATGCCATTGTTTGCCGCTCCTGCAGCGAGGTTTGTGAAGAGCGGGCAATTACATTCAAGCTGCAGACAGGCGGAATTGCCCGCCCACTACTCGAAACCAATTTATGTACAGGTTGCGGCGAATGTTTCGCAGTCTGCCCGATAAAAGCAGTAAAAATATCATCAACTGAACCGCGTGACGAAGCGGCATAAAGGGAGGGAGGAACCTAGAAACTATGAATGTATGTAGCGTTATTGTTCATGCAAAGCCAGCAAACTGCAGTGTGGTGCAGAGCCGGCTTGAGGCGTTTCCCGGCGTGGAGGTTCACGGTGGGGAAGATGAAGGGAAATTGATTGTTACTGTGGAGGATGCCGGCGATGTATCGGCTGCGGATACCATGATGGCATTTAATAAAGTGGAAGGCGTAATCAGTTCGATCTTGATCTACCACTATGGTGGAGAAGATCTTGAAGAGGAGGTAGTCCGTGAAGTTAACTAGACGTGATTTTGTAAAGAGCAATGCTATTGCGGCGGCGGCATCCGTGGCGGGAGTCACTCTGCCTATGGGCAAGACTGCATTGGCAGCTGAAGAGGATGATGGCATCCGCTGGGACAAGGCGGCCTGCCGCTACTGCGGTACCGGCTGTAGTGTTCTGATGGGGGTAAAAGATGGCAAGGTGGTTGCCTCACAAGGTGACCCTGATGCACCGGTAAACAAAGGTCTGAACTGTATTAAAGGCTACTTCCTACCCAAGATACTTTATGGAAAGGATCGTCTTACTCAGCCGCTGTTGAGGAAAAAAGGTGGCAAGTTCGATAAGAATGGCAAGTTTGAGCCTGTGAGCTGGGATGAGGCGTTCGACGTTATGGCAGACAAGTGGAAAGCTGCGTTAAAGAAGGGCGGGCCTACCAATGTCGGTATGTTCGGCTCCGGCCAGTGGACTGTGTGGGAAGGTTATGCCGCCTCTAAATTGATGAAGGCCGGATTCCTCTCCAACAACCTGGATCCCAACGCCCGTCACTGTATGGCTTCTGCTGTAGGTGCCTTTATTCGCGCCTTCGGTATCGATGAGCCGATGGGCTGCTATGACGATCTTGAGCATGCTGACGCCTTTGTACTCTGGGGTGCCAATATGGCAGAGATGCATCCTATTCTCTGGTCACGTCTCACCGATACTCGCCTGACCAAGAAGGATTGCGAAGTGCATGTGCTCTCAACCTATGAGCATCGCTGCTATGAGTTGGCAGACAACGGCATGGTCTTCACACCACAGACCGATCTGGCCATTGCCAACTACATTGCTAACTACATCATCCAGAACAAGGCTTATAACAAAGACTTTATCGGTAAGCACGTCAACTTCACCAAGACACCTACCGATATCGGCTATGGGCTGCGTGACAACCATCCGCTTGAGAGAAAGGCTAAAAACCGCAACAAAGGTAAGCTCAGCAAAATCAGCTTTGAAGAGTATGCCAAGTCGGTAGCCCCTTATACGGTGGAAAAGGCAAGTGAACTCTCCGGCGTACCCAAGAAAAATCTTGAGAAACTAGCCAAGATCTATGCCGATCCCAATAAGAAGGTCACCTCCTTCTGGACCATGGGTATGAACCAGCACACCCGTGGTGTCTGGATGAACGGCCTGGTCTATAATATCCATCTGCTGATGGGCAAAATCGCAGAGCCGGGCAACAGCCCATTCTCTCTCACCGGTCAACCTTCAGCTTGCGGTACTGCTCGTGAGGTAGGTACCTTCTGTCATCGTCTGCCTGCTGATCTGGTCGTGAAGAAAGAGCCACACCGCAACTTCTCAGAGAAGATATGGAAGCTGCCCAAGGGCGCTCTCAACGGCAAGGTGGGTTACCACGCGGTGAAGATGCACCGTATGTTGAAAGACGGCAAGATGAACTGCTTCTGGGTTCAGTGCAACAACAACATGCAGGCCGCCGCCAACATGAACGAAGAGTCCTATCCCGGTTGGCGTAATCCTGACAACTTCATCACTGTCACCGACCCCTATCCAACGGTTTCCGCTATGGCGGCCGACTTGGTGCTGCCCACCTCTATGTGGATCGAGAAGGAGGGGGCCTACGGTAATGCTGAGCGCCGTACTCAGTTCTGGCGTCAGCAGGTTCAGGGCCCAGGCGAGTCCAAGTCCGATCTTTGGCAGCTGATGGAGTTTGCCAAGCGCTTTACCATGGAAGAGGTGTGGCCCGCTGCAGTGCTTGATCAAAAACCTGAGTACAAGGGTAAAACCTTATATGAGGTGCTGTATGAGAACGGTCAGGTCAACAAATTTCCGTATGAAGGGAAGATCGTTGATGATCGTGGCAACGAGTACAAGAATGATGAGAGCGAGCACTTTGGTTACTACGTACAGAAGGGGCTCTTTGAAGAGTACCGGATGTTCAACTCCGCTGCCGATATCATTAAGAAGGGCCATGAGATGGCACCCTTCGAGGCCTATCATTCCTCTCGCGGTTTACGCTGGCCGGTAATCGATGGCAAAGAGACCCTGTGGCGTTTCCGTGAGGGCTACGACAAGCATGTCCCTGCCGGGGCAGGGGTTAAGTTCTACGGTAAACCTGATGGTAAAGCCAATATTATCACAGCGCCCTATGAGCCACCTGCTGAGTCACCGGATGCCGAGTATGACACCTGGCTCTGTACCGGTCGTGTGCTTGAGCACTGGCACTCGGGTTCTATGACCCGTCGTGTGCCCGAGCTCTATCGTGCCGTACCAGATGCGGTGCTATTCATGCACAAAAAGGATGCCAAGAAACGCAAGCTGCGCAACGGCCAAATGGCAAAGATCACATCACGCCGTGGTGAGATCATCGCCCGGGTTGAGACCCGTGGTCGTAACCGCGTACCAGAGGGGCTGGTGTTTGTCCCCTGGTTCGATGCCAGTCGCCTGATCAACAAGGTCACACTGGATCAGACTGATCCGCTCTCGAAAGAGACGGATTATAAAAAGTGTGCCGTAAAGATCACTAAGGCATAGGGTAAATTTCCGCTCCGGCTGAGCCGGAACGGGGTTTTAAAGTGAAAAACTGATACCGAATCGAGTAGTAAGCAGCTGCAGTATTAGGATGAGTGATTCAGGTAACAACCAGAGCATGAAAGAGGGTTTGAACCGCAGGCAGTTTTTGGGCAAAACGCTTAAGACCGTGTGCGGGGTTGGCTTGATAGGTTTGGGGCTTGGCATGTATGCCAAGCAAGCCTCATCCCTACCTGCTACGGCAATTCGTCCACCGGGTGCCATTCCGGAAGATGAGTTCCTCGGCGCCTGTATTCGTTGCGGCTTGTGTGTACGGGACTGTCCCTACGACATACTCAAGCTGGGACAGTTGGGTGACGAGGTGCCAACCGGCACACCCTATTTCACCGCTCGGACCGGCCCCTGTGAGATGTGTGACGACATCCCATGTATTCCGGTCTGTCCGACCAATGCGCTGGATCACAGCCTGACCGATATCACCCAATCCAGTATGGGATTGGCCGTGGTGGTGGATCAGGAGAGCTGTATCGCTTTTCTTGGATTGCGCTGTGAAGTCTGTTTCAACGTCTGTCCGGTTCGGGGTGATGCAATCACTCTCAACCTGTTGCACAACGCTCGCTCAGGAAAGCACGCACTGTTTATACCGGTGGTGCACTCCGAAGCCTGTACTGGCTGTGGGCTGTGCGAGAAAGCGTGCATTTTGGACGAGGCAGCGATAAAAGTTTTTCCGATGCATCTCGCAAAGGGAGAGCTGGGCAAACACTATCGAATCGGTTGGGAAGAGAAAGAGAGGGCAGGAGAAGCACTGGTGACACCGGATATAGAGCATCAATACAACCTTCCTGAAGGGGTGCGCTATGACTTGCAGGGCAAGGGGTTAATTATCGAACAGGAGGCGGCTGAGATTCCTTTCTCATCCAATCCTCTCGATACCCTGAACCGAGGCATAGGAGATTAAACGATGACAGAGAGCATAAAAGTAGGTGCTGAAGCCATCGCAGCCAAAGGTTGGGTAAGAGCCCATAACTGGTTGATTCTCCGTCGGATTAGTCAGCTGTCGATTCTAGGCCTGTTTGTCATCAGCCCGCTACTGGTTGATCGTTTGGAGAGAGAGACCTGGATTATAAAGGGCAACCTTGCCGCCAGCATGACGCTGGATGTTTTGCCCATGACCGATCCACATATCCTTCTCCAGGCGGTATTGGCCGGTGTCGAACCACACCAGGATGCCATTATTGGCGTTGTGATCATTATCCTCTTCTACCTGTTGGTAGGAGGGCGGGTCTACTGCTCATGGGTCTGTCCCGTGAACATGGTCACCGACAGCGCTGACTGGCTGCGTAGAAGGCTGGGGCTTAAGTCCAGCACCACAATCTCCAGGTCAACACGCTACTGGATGTTGGGGCTGACCTTGATCCTGCCACTGGTGACCGGCTCAATTGTCTGGGAGCTGTTCAATCCGGTATCGATGATGTTTCGCGGCATCGTCTTCGGAGTGGGCATGGCCTGGGTGATGGTGTTGGCAATCTTTCTCTTCGACCTGCTTATTGCCAGAGATGGCTGGTGTGGCAGGCTCTGCCCGGTGGGTGCTTTTTATAGCCTGCTCGGTAAAAAGAGTCTGCTTCATGTGGTCGCTGATAAGCGCGATCAGTGTGATGACTGTATGGACTGTTTCCTGGTCTGCCCTGAGGCTCAGGTAATCAATCCTGCGCTAAAAGGTGCAGAGAGAGGTCTCTCTCCTATCATCTCGTCATCGGAATGCACCCGCTGCGGACGCTGTATGGATGTCTGTGCAGAGGATGTTTTTCACTTTGGAACCCGATTTACCCAATACAAGGTAATGGCTAACGGAAAAGATGCAGGGTTTGAAACAACAGAGAAAAATCAGCACTTTACCGATGTAGCTTAAAGTAAAACGATAGTCCAGAAATCTAGATTGATGGAGATTATGATGAAAAAGATATATGTAATCCTTTTGACCGCCCTCACGGTCATGATGTTCACAGGCAGCGCCGTAGCGGGCATCACCTCTCTAAGGGGAGGCCAGGAACTTGACTCTGATGCCAAGAAACCGGCAAAAAAGAAGCAGATGATAGTCGAGGGAGGCATTGAGCGTAGCTACAAACAGCAGCCACCCATGATCCCTCACAAGATTGATAAGGATAAGATCAATCTCAAGAGCAACACCTGCATGAACTGCCACAGTGAAAAGACCTACGAAAAGAAGAAGGCGCCTAAAGTGGGTGATAGCCACTACGTAACCAGCGATGGAAAGAGGCTGAATACAGTCTCCAGTCGCCGTTACTTCTGTAATCAGTGTCATGCACCGCAGGTGAATGCAGATGCGTTGGTCGGCAACTCCTTTGAAGGCGTCAAGTAGGCTATAACGGCCGGCTACAGCGCTCCCGGTTATTAAAATTGGGAGTGCTGTTTTCTAAATATCCAATCCGCCATAGATCTCTCGGGGTGTTTTCGAGTATCAAGCGTGGCGGGTAGATCAATATGATTAAAGATAGTAGGTTTAACCATGACTGTAGGCACAAAACGTGGAACCATTAGCTTGCTGCTAATAGGTATTGTATTGGGCATCATCCTCTGGGGTGGTTTTAACTGGACTCTGGAACTGACCAATACTGAGCAGTTTTGCATCTCCTGTCATGAGATGGAGGCAACTCCCTATGTCGAGCTGGAAGAGACAATTCACTTCTCCAACCGAACCGGTGTACGCGCAACCTGTCCTGACTGCCATGTACCAAGACCATGGATTCACAAGATCATACGCAAAATCCAGGCTACCAACGAGCTCTACCACCACTTTGTAACAGGTGACGTGGATACCCCGGAGAAGTTCGAAGAGAAGCGTCTACACCTTGCCGAAAATGTCTGGAGGGTGATGAAAAAAACCGATTCTCGCGAGTGTCGTAACTGCCATGACTTCGACTCCATGGATTTTGACCGTCAAGAGAGCCGTAGCGCCGAAGCTCATGACGAGGCGATCGACAATAAATGGACATGCATCGAGTGTCACAAAGGCATCGCGCATTCATTGCCAGAGGGTTATGACCCTTCAGAGTATATGCCTGTAAAAAAATAATCCTTAATGTAGTAAGGTAGAAAAGATAGCCCGGTGAAGAGAATCTCTTCACCGGGCTATTGTTTTTTGCAGATTAAAAGAGAAGAATGGCTCATCCCACTTAAGGTGTAGCAGATGACTGAAATGATTGATCGTTACGGTCGAAAGATCGAGTACCTTCGGATCTCCGTCACGGATCGTTGTGATTTACGCTGTTTCTACTGTATACCAAAAGGATTTAAAGGGTTCACAGAGAGCGAAAACCGACTCTCCCTTGATGAGTTCCTGCGCTTGATACGCATCTTCAGCGAACTGGGGGTGAGTAAGTTGCGCCTCACCGGCGGTGAGCCTCTGGTGCGTAAGGATATCGGTGATATGGTGCGCGGCATTGCGGCGCTGCCGGGGGTTGATGATTTCTCTATGAGCACCAACGCCTCCAATCTGGCAGAACATGCACAGATGCTAAAAGAGACTGGAATTGGACGTATCAACGTCAGTCTCGACACACTGAAACCCGATGTTTTCAAAGAGATCACCCAAGGTGACCTCTCAAAAGTGATAGACGGCCTGATGGCTGCCAAGGCAGCGGACCTGCACCCCATCAAAATCAATATGGTGGTCATGAAGGGGCTCAACTTCGATGAAATCGGCGATATGGTCGATTTCTGCCTGGAGCACCGCTTCACTCTACGCTTTATAGAGACCATGCCGGTGGGTGCCGGAGGTCAGTGCGCGAAGGACCACTACATCAGCCTTGATGAAGTACGCAAAAAACTGGAAGAGCGTTTCAAACTGGAACCGGCACGGATGAAGGGTGCTGGCCCGGCAAAATATCTAAAAGTGGTAGGTAAGCGACTCAAGATCGGCTTTATCACCCCCATGTCCCAGCACTTCTGCGAAGACTGCAATCGGATACGCCTCTCCTCAGAAGGCACTCTCTATCTCTGCCTAGGGCAGAACGACAAGCTGGAACTCAGACCTCTGCTTCGCCAAAACCTCAGTGATGATGAGCTGAAAGAGGCGATTCTTGAAGCGATTCAGCGCAAGCCAGAGAAGCATAATTTCAACGACTCACCTGATCAAGTGGTGCGCATCATGTCGATGACGGGTGGGTAAATAGAGCCTAGCTAAAAGCGGAACACAGAGAACCCAGCGCTTATTGGCTAAGATGTAGTGCTCATACTGCTATTTTATGCAGAGCGTTGTGCGGATCGGTTCGGGGATACCAGTATCTCAGCAGCCAGTTTCTCTGCTTCAGCCAGGGTCATTCCGGTAGCTGCGGTGGCAAGCTCCTCCAGATCCTGGGCCTCGGGGGTTGAGTGAAGAAGGATGCTGGCACAACGTTGGAGGGTCTCCATCTTATCGCTGGGTATACGCACCGTTACATCGACAATATCTGTGAGAGGTGAGACCCTCTTTTCCAGTGGGATTTTGAGATGTTTGCTCTGGTCGCCCTGATGGCTGAATGGGCCATTGATGTAGGGTTCCAGCTCCATGTCCATCCGCTGAATATGTTCTATCAGCCAAAACGCCAGGAATTTCTCCAGTTTATCTTTGTCTACCTTCTCCGGCATCTCCTGATAAATTCGCTGGACTGCGAAAACAACCCTTTTTAGGTGGTAGTGTGCTGCCTTATGCTGGACGTAGCGGGGGTAATGTTTTTCAATCATCAACTGCTCTTCGCGAGCGAAGTGAGCACCGACGTATTGGTAGAGGAATTGGATCGACTGCCCCATTTCGACAAGGTCGCTCTCGTTATTCAGGTTCTCCCTTAATTTATAGATCTGTTCAAAGAGGCTCTGGTGATCCGCATCAATGAGTGGAACGCCGATTTTGTATTTATCAAACCAATATTCTGCTTCCATCTATCAACCTATTAAACAAAACAGATGGCGATAACCATACTGAATAAAATAACTTATGTCACCATGGTTTTTTGCCAGCAAGCAGTTGGCTACCGAGGTATAGACGCTATGCCTGAGTGCAAGGTAATCGGCCGTGACGTGTTCAGAGGTTCCCTCAGTCGC
>JBEVXV010000965.1:0-9103 GCA_040505915.1 Sedimenticola sp.
CATGCGTTCATTTGAGTGCACTCACACGCTCGCGTGAGTGCGGTTAGTTTGCGGTTTGAATGCATTCACGATTTTTCGTGTGGAGAACGCAGATTGCGGTTTTCTGCGTGTATTTGCGGTAGCGTGTGATGAATGCATTCAGCGCTCATCGTTTTGCGCTCAGCAAACGCTGCCACATTCTTTCGCAGGTGCCCTCTCGGCAAATGCGTAAATTTTGTATTAAAATCGATATTTATCCTACAATTTATGTGAAGAAAACATGATAAGTGAAATACAGTGGGTATTAGTTGAATTCGTCACATTAATTAAAAGCCCATACGTTCAAATGTGGCTAAAATATAAAAAGAATACCGAAAACACGAATTCGTTTCGTCTTATTTATAACCGCTGGTCCGCTAATTTCACTCATCCAAACTCATATGTCGAATGAGATTTTTTTTTATTGAATTCAAGCAGCAATTTTCCACACTTTGGAACAATCGACAGCTGAAATCTTCCATAACGTGAATGTCCTGGATCATTATGCATTTCGACAAGGAGTCTGAATGTTTATCAAACGATTTTTGACTGCTGGAACAGTCCACATGATGGTACGTTATCAAAGAACCTATATTCGGACCCTCCCTATTTTCGAACAACATGGATCAGTACTGTGGCTGCCTGGATATTTACATGATCCATTTACATATGCAATATAACAACATACTGTTGGTAGTGAAATCATATTTCCCTTATAAATTTCCCCACAACCAAGAGAGCAAAAAATCATTCAGTTGACGGTGTCTTTGACGGACATCGTACTTGGATGAGTTCATTCCAAATGCATAATGCATTCTCTGCTTGCAAATAAACAGTGGGCGATGGTTTCTTTTGACGGACCTCGTACTTGGAAGGAAATGTTCATGATCACAGGGCGACCAAAATCTTTTTTTTGGCGATCCTTAGATTCCAAAAATTGAACCGAGCAAGCGCGCGAACGACAAAATTGAGGCAGATTTACATGTAAGTGCGCGAACGACAAAAGTTTAGGAAAATTAGTGGCCGCATACTTATTTTGAAGAATTAAACACAAAGGAAATAAAAAAATAGCATCATTGGACAGATAATTAAATACATTTATGAAGAACATAACATCATAATATCACAAAAACCGTGAAAAGTGATGAATTTTACTGCTTTTTATTATTATTTTAAATTTTATTTCAGAAATGAACTGAAAAGTCAGAAAAATCCGCAGATTTCATTTTCGATCCGTAGATCCGCATATGGGTAAAAAGTTAAAAACATCCGTAGAAAACGGATAAATCCGCAGATTTGGTCGCCCTGTGATCATTTCCTTCCAAATGCTTTCACAGCTTCCGAATAAACGTGTACTTCTAGACACTACATTGTATTCTGAATTGTATTACCAAAGAAAGTTAAGAAATAATGTTTTATTTTGGAATGGGTGACACTGGAAAAGTTTTGCCGAGGTCCGTCAAATGACACCATCGCCGAAACAGTGTTATATTAAAGAAGAAAGTTAAGAATCAATGTTTTATCATGTTTATTCAGAAAGAAAATGTTTTTTTGCCGAGGTCCGCCAAATGACACCATCACCAGATCACCAATTAACATGACAAATATTCACCATGTTCACATTTTGTGTCAACTTTTTACGGTAAACCCTCACCTTCACATTGGGTATACCAATTCACCACCGAGTGATACAAGTTATTAACGGATTGATGACCGAGAAGTGTGATGACATGCAGCCCGTAGAATGTTTGTCGTGCCCGCATGTGGAAAGTCGATAAAGTCAGCACTTTAGCGTTCGTACATTACGTCTGGTACGTGTGTCCGGTTAAAGTTTTTTATTAAAGTTTTTCGGTCAATGCTCAGGGGGCTGGACATGCGGGCTGCGGCCATCTAGTTTATCATTGATTATTGGAATAAAATACCTGAAAACTCAATATTTTGAAAATGAACTCAAATGGTTTGAAGCGTATCTCATAATGTGCATGTCGGATGTTCACATTATTTCTTTTACACTACCGATTGCGTTAATCTTGCCAATGATCAGTTATTAAAAACTGTCTTGAGCATCTACTGGTAATGTGACCTCTCAACCCGAACAGCTTGATTGGCCGAGCACAGCTATGGCTCAACCAAACAAGCTCCTGGATTTCAAGTATACATATTAAGTTAATGACCAACGGTTTTATAACCGCTGGCAAGAATACCAGGGTAGTGTATCATGTTCATGGATATTTGCAGAACCCTTTCAATCAGTCTAAATTTAAGCTGTTTTAATAATAACTATGCTTTGAAGCTTTGATCAGGGGCTGAGATTATTAAACTTTTTATCAATTTCAGACTCAGGCAAGACGATCGGTTGATCCTGAGGATACACTCGATATCAATCCATCAACATGATTGAGTCAGAGATTTGTGAAATGTTTTATAACCTTGCCCCCAGATCACAAGGTTTCCAGATTTCCTGTAAAAAATCCTGTGTCAAAGCAGACAACTTCTGAAATGTTATTATCCCCATGCTTTTCGAAGAAAAAGTGGGGATTATGTATTACCGTCCGTCTGTCCGTCCGTCTGTCTGTCTTGTAGTGAAACTCCTCCTACAGTTTTAGAGCTAGGACTTCCAAACTTTGGTATGTGATTGGTCTGTGCACTGGGATGTGCAAGAAGGTCTCGGAATGTTGATCCACCCCCGCTGACCTTGGGGGCGGGGTCAAAGGTGAAATACCGAAAAATTGCAATAACAAAGTCATTTTTCAGCCTTTGTACTCGTTCTTTGGTATATGATTACTTTGTCCACTCGCATGTGCATAAAGGTCTCAGAATTTTGAACCACCCACCCCACCCCACCCTGCCACCCTGACCTTGGGGGTGGGGTCAAATATCGAAACAATTGCTATAACACGGTCATTTTTCACCATTTTGACTCTATCTTTGCTATATAATTAGTCTGTCCACTGGCATGTGCATAAATGTCTCCGAATTTTTTAACACCCACCCCACCCTCACCTTTTGGGTGGGGTCAAATATCGAACAATTGCAATAACATGGTCATTTTTCACCATTTTAACTCACACTTTGGTATATAATTCGTCTGTCCACTGGCATGTGCATAAGGGTCTCCAAATTTTTTTAACACCCACCCCCACCCCACCCTGACCTTCGGGGTGGGGTTAAATACATGTATTGAACAATTGCAATAATAATCATTTTTCACCATTTTTACTTGGGGGTGGAGTCAAATATCTAAGCAATAACATGGTCATTTTTCAACATTTTAACTCAACCTTTGGTATATAATATTAATCTGTCCACTGGCATGTGCATAAAGGTCTCAGGATTTTTGAACACCCACCCCCACCCCACCCTGACCTTCGGGGTGGGGTGAAATATCTAAGCAATAACATGGTCATTTTTCACCATTTTAACTCGACCTTTGGTATATAATATTAATCTGTCCCCTGGCATGTGCATAAAGGTCTCATAATTTTTGAACACCCACCCCCACCCCACCCTGACCTTCGGGGTGGGGTTAAATACATGTATTGAACAATTGCAATAACATAATCATGTTTCACCATTTTTACTCAATCTTTGGTACCGTATATGATTAGTCTGTCCACTGGAATGTGTCGAAATGTCTCAAAATTTTGAACCACCCACCCCAACACCACCCTGACCTTGAGGGTGGGGTCAAATATTGAACAATTGCAATAACAGTCATTTTTCAGCATTTGTACTCAATCTTTGATATATGATTACTTGTCTACTGGCATGTGCAAAAAGGTCTCGGAATTTTGAACCACCCACCCCACCCAGACCTTGGGGGGTGGGGTCCAATATCAAAATATTCCAATAACGAAGTCATTTTCTAGCATTTTTACTCAATTTTTGGTATATGATTAGTCTGTCCATTGGGATGTGCAAAAATGTCCTCCCAGAATTTTGAACCCCACACCCCCTCGCATTGGTGTCAAATGTGGTGGTTGGGTTACGGGGGAAAGCGGCGTGGGGATATGGGATGGCGGGCCATCGACTGCGCGATCTAGTGTGAACATGCATTCTAATTGAAATTTATTTTACTAGGTGCTTATGTGGGGTGGAATATCATACTATGGAAGGACTGATTGATGTATCTTCACGGGAATAAAAGATTCTGGGATTTACCAGACGATTTTGGTTGACAACTGTCTCCCATTCGCGAAGCACGACTTTGCAAATGTCTACCGAGGTATGTTTGATAACTAGTCTAGAACAAATATTACATCTGCTGAACATGGCTACTTGTATCATGACCAACGCTCTCATTAATTATGCCCCTCAGAATTGTTTTATGGCTTATATATTTGACACCCTGTCTGTCCATCTGTTTGTGACAGTGTCTGTCTGAAAGTGTCCGAATAGCCATGCATTTTTGTAACACTGGTTCCAAAATTCACATGCGCTCAATTTCAAGGTCAAACTTACTATCAAATGCCATGCGGGCCGCAGCCATCTAGTTTCTTATTTCTTGCTAAAAACATAGGTTGTTGGTCCGCTTGGCAGGGGGATTCTAATGAGTACCAA
This sequence comes from Sedimenticola sp., assembly GCA_040505915.1. GTDB lineage: Bacteria > Pseudomonadota > Gammaproteobacteria > Chromatiales > Chromatiaceae > Vondammii. The sequence continues at coordinate 4,579 of JBEVXV010000965.1, forward strand.
CAACATAGGTTTTACTTGTAGTACTGGTTCCCTATATCACACCTGGTCTGGCCATCCAGTATTTGTGAAGTGTATCTGAGAGTTGGATCAAGTTATACCCCTTAATAGGGGCTAAGTGATCTGGGGCCGAGGTTATAAAACATTTTATCACCTCAGACTCAAGCAAGCTGATTGGTTATCCTGAGCATAAGCTCAGTATCAACCAATCAATATGCTTGAGTCTGAGTATGAGTTTGAGAAAAGTTTTATAACCTCGGGCCCGGTGTGTTTTTAGATCTACCCACACTACTTCAAGATTGTTATAATTTCTGTATGTATGAATATATTTGTTGGGAATATTGAGTGTTGATTTTCTTACTTTCTCCCATTTTTTGGTGAGGTACGGACTCGACCCTGTCGACCTGTATGTATATAGCCTTCACTGCTGTACGGACGTTGAACCCCATTCAATCAATCAATCCTCTCTATTTATCCGTAATTTTTCAAAATTTTAACAAATCACAACAGTGGCTTTATATTAGTACACATTTCTGTAATGTTGAATAATTATGGTCGTCGACAATGTTTCATAGAGCATGTGTTTGTGATTTCAGGACACTGATAGCCAACACAAATCAAAGATGAAGTGGATGAGGGAACATGGCCTGATCGAACATCATCACCACAACAATTTGAAGAGAATAAAAATCAGTGCCTGCATGAATATGCACGATTCTCTGGTTCTACATATATATATATATATTGCACTCGGACATGCGTTTACCGACAGGCGTTACACCACCCAACCAATTATATTACAATTGAACCCGACTCTTGACAAATTAACCATTATCGCTCTGTCATATATCGCCGTAAATGAAATTACGAAACGCATATGACGGCAAAATTTGTCGATAATTGCAGAGCATATATGCAATTTAATTCTGCATATGCTCTGTAATTTTCGTAAATATTTGACTTCATTTACGAAGGATATAGTTATTTTTGTGTGTGTGTGTAATTGTGTTTAACGGCCTATCAACAGCTAGGGTCATTTAAAGCTGGATCAACAAGTTCGAGTCCCGCATTCAACCTGTATGAATTGGGGGGGAAAATCCCAAAATTAGAACTGAATATTTACAGAAAAATATATATTCAGCCCTGAAATTAAAATATCCTGACCGGGTGCCATGCAACAGACATGCAACCAGGCCTGGTTATTCTAATTTCAGGGCTGAATATGTATTTTCTCTGTTAATATTCAGTTCTGATTTGGGGATCCCCCCTCCCTCAATAGATGCAGGTTAAACCTCGTTTACCCGACCTTAAATGACCTTAGATGTTGATAGGCTGTGAAACACCATTAAACAGACAAACAATATTTTAGATAATAACAAATATATGCTCAAGTGTGGCCATGTAGTTTTAAGCAACATTGCTGTATTCTTCCAATTTGTGGGTGTTATTATATAGTGTTATAACAACTGGATGCACTACAGCACATGATTGTCCGGTGGTTACACTACCGCTTGCGTTAATCTTGCCAGTGCTCAGTTATTAAGAACGCTCTTGAGCATCTACTGATAATGTGAACTCTTAACCAAACATCTTGATTGGCCGAGCCTGAGCACAGCTGAGGCTCAACCAATCAAGCTCCTTGATTTCAAGTATACACATTGAGTTAATGGCAAGATTACCGCAAGCGGTAGTGTTATTATTGTCACACAAGCGCAACTTCGTAAGTAAAAGTTTGCACCTTTATTGAAATCCATAGACAATGATAGGCAAACTAGTATTATACATGCACATTGTATTTTTATAACACAACTTCGCAGATTATGAGATACACACATGTTTACTTATTCCCTCTCAATAGGCATGATAGGTAAAATGGGATTTGGCGTTAGTCCATAGAAATTGTCTTCGTGCACCAATGTAATTAATTGGTTTTATTAATTTGAAGGAGGTATTACTGCTGTATGATAAAATATGACAAGTTACATTGATTCTGGGTTTGAAATTTGTAAAAAATGTTTGATTATGTTTTTTACAACCAAATGTCAGGAATGAGACTTTACGAATTTCAAACTCCGACTTAATCATATTAATAACTGTCAGAGAAGAAGCAGTCAATACTGAAATATGCCAGTCCGTTTTTTGTGATTTTGAAAATAAAACAGCTTTTGGACTTAATCATATTAACCCTTTCAACACCAAGTAACTTAATGGGCCCTTCCATGCCACTGTTTGATGCTATTGCATTGGTTCATTCAAATTTTCAGGCTATTCCATTCTTCAGAAAGGGTAATCTTTTCAAATTTGATAACTATTAACAAACAGTGGAGATCCTGATGAGACGGCTCGTTACGAGCCGGCTCATCCGGATCTGCACTGTTTGCAAACGTTCTCTTTATAGAGGTCTGTATTGTTGAATGGGTTAATAACTGAGGACCAGCCAATAAATATGCTAGATTCTGGTTTTGTGATTTGGAAAAAAAAACAACACAACATTTGTGTTTGGCATAATCTTGGGATAAAAACAATGTTTAGAGGTCTGCTGTAATGGATTTGTCTGTAATACTTACATGTATATTATAGATCTCCACATAATAATAAGACTGGTGAAAACTGCATGTGAATATGAAAATTAATTTATATCGGTTTAAAAAATAATTAATTTGCAATATAGATGCATGTGTTCTTGTGATGTCAATGTACCACAAGTTATTTATTTTATTTTTGACATTGAATCAGAAAATATTTAATTTTAAGCTTGATCCTGCATGTATTGATAGACATTTTCAACATTTTCACAAATTTTTATTCGCAAAAAATAATGATTTTAAGCAGAAAAAAACAAATCTCATTTGCATATTATTCATATATCATTTGCATATAATGTGCAAACATTCAAGGCTATATAACCTATGATAGAGATGGAATATATGCATGCTGTTTTCACCGGTCATGGTAATTTGATGAGATCTATATAATAACATAAATATTAAAGACACCCAGATATGATCCTATTCATTGATCATGAACTGCCAACAAATAGGCTTGTGTTGCAAAAACAATACTATACAATTATCGCCTTGTTGTCAGGTCAATACGTGGTTTTATCGACCCGATAAAAGTGATATGGACCGAGGACGCAGTCCGAGGTCGATATCACTTTTATCGGGTCGATAAAACCACGTATTGACCGATAAAAAAAGGCGATAATTGTTTTATTATCAATTGAGAAATTCCCATATATGCCCCGTTTAAAGGATATAGCCTATTAATATCCATTTACGCCGTGAACATTACGATTCTTCTTCTTTTACGTCATTTTGGCGCAATTCATAATCATCATGTTCGGCGACGTTGTTGGTGAAGAGCGTGATATGATTAGCAACGTCGTGGCTTTTATTGACGTCATAGAAACTTTAGCCAATCCACAACGTCGCTCCGCCTTCAGGTCAATATGACATTTTGAATCTACTTTCTCAGGTCAATATACATTTTTATCAAAGATCACGTGACCAGCATGTGACCAATCGCAGACGCGGATATTTCTCGATCGATAATAATAATATATATTGTCATGTACCCAATGTAAATTGTACCAAATTATCATGTTTAGGTAAACAGTACTTTTGATTTTATAATTATTAGTATCAAAAGGAAAAAATAAAACATTGTTAAGTAATAGTCTTTCATTGTTCTTTAGAACATTGTTTAAACAGAAATATGTTTATTGCTAGTGGTTTTGCCTATTGCCTGCCCTTCTTTTTCCAGAAATATGTACATGTATTCTATATAATTTTATTAACAAGAAACCAAAATATGTACCTCAGGGCCAAACCAGGTACATGTTATCTCGGAATTCAGATAAGGATGAACCCCTATCGTTAAATTTATCCTACGCGTGCTCCCACCCAACCACCCACCCTATGACAAGTATATTAACCCGTTCACCCATATGTATCTGACCTGGAATCCTCCATTCTTACATTCAGACCAATCGATAATTCAGACCAGTCAATTCAAACAGTGGGTGATTTTGTTTTCTTAAATATGGAAAATACTTGAAAATGGTGCAGATCCTGAAGAGACGGCTCGGTGATTTTGTTTTCTTAAATATGGAAAAATACTTGCAAATGGTGCAGATCCTGATGAGACGGCTCATACGAACCGGCTTATCTGGATCTACACTGTTTGCAAGAATTGGCTTCTACAGAGGTTTCTAGGGGTTAAAAGGTTAATGGTCTAATAATGTAAGGCCGTAACTGCATAAAAGCATAGCAGTTACGGCCTTATAGTACTAGACCATGGATATAAAATTTCTGCGTTTTCCCCACTTCCGCTCTGATCTACTTTAGTATCAAAAGGAAAAAAATAAAACATTGTTGAGTAATAGTCTTTCATAGCATTTATTTATTATTACATGGTAAACTTTTTGGCAGTGTTTTGCAATATTGGAAAGACGGAAATCAGAATTTTGACGTCAGGGGCGATAACCGCATTTTCAAAAATATGAATAAAAAATAGATATTTATTC
>JBEVXV010000966.1:0-5842 GCA_040505915.1 Sedimenticola sp.
TATATACTTTGCATGTCACTGGCAATTATAAGATGTCGATGGCGATTGAGGGTAGCCATGCTACTTTGCGCAGAGTAGGAACCCACAATGCGATTGACCGCAACCCATAACCCAGCTGAATAGTTACTCAATATATTACCCACTACGCCCGCCCTCGGGGCGATGAGTATCGCACAGATTGTGCGACCTTCATCGCGGCGTGGACAACTCCCCTACGGGCGGTAGAGGTGGAATAGGATAGGCTCGGCCTACTTCACCAGGGTATCGATCACCAGATCAACCACGCTACCTTCGGCCACCTCCACCGGCATCACTTCACCCTTGAGATCGCCAGTGGCAGAAATGGCATTGCCACTACGTGAGACACGAGCACCCACCAACACATATTCGAAGCTGGAGAGTTTCGCTTGGGGAGTCATCGCCTGTGCATCACTGAGAACGACACTGCCAGGAAGGTCACTCACTTTGATGCGCACAGCGGCCAAGGGCATCCGTGGCCCCTCCAGGGGTCGGGCGTAGACAAACAGGTGTTCGTCTCCTTTAACTTGCTGCTGCAGCTCTGGAGCTAAACTGATATTAAGGGTGATCTCTGCTGAACTCACCGCTGCAGCCACTACTCCAGCTGCCGGGTCCGGGCTCGGCAGACCCGCCTTCTCCCGCGTTTTTGACAGTAGCATGGCCACCTGCTGTTGAGAATCGGCATCATCCTGAACCAGAGGCTCCAGACGCTCCCAGTAGCCAATGGCTTTGGCGTAGTTACCCGCCTGATCCTCAACCATACCCGCCAGCCAGAGTGCTGTGCTGTCGGTTGGAGCCAGCTCCACGGCTTTTCTTACCAGCGCTGCCGGTTTGCCCTGCATATTGCCATCACCTGCCATTGCCATCGCATCCGCCAGCGACAGCAGTGCTGTCGGCTGGTCGCCGATCAGCTTATGCAACTGCTCAAAAGAGGTTACCGCCTTGGAGTACTCCTTGAGCATCATGTAGGTGCGACCCAACAGGTACCAGCCCTCGGAGTCATCCGGCTTCTCTTTCAGGCGCTCAACCAGGGTAGAGAGCATCTCTTCCACCGTCGGTGCCGCGCCCTGCTGATACCCCATAGCGCCTGCACCGGGAGCGACCATCTGGGGTGTACCGACCAGCAGATAGAGACCCACCGCCAAGGCGGGAACAGAGATAGCGAGTACGCCCATCGCCAAACGACCAGGACCTTTCGGAGCTTCGGTCTGTACCGTCTCCATTTCATCTCTGAGATCCAGCAACAGAGCCTGTTCCAGCTCATCTTTGGCTTGATCAAATGTCGCTTGATCGAGTACACCGTTGGCGAGGTCGGCCTCCAGCTCGGAGAGTCGCTCTTGTGCAATCACCACATTTTGCTGATTGCGATCTTCAGAAGCTGCTACGCGACTGCGCAGTAGTGCCGGTGCCACGATGGCAAGTGCAGCGACAATCAGCACTGCTGCTATTATCCAGAAAGTTATCATATCTATTTATCTTTGTTCTGGTTTAGGAGGCGTTCGGCGCGTTCACGATCTGCCGTTGTGAGCGCTTCCACCGGTTCATCTCCACGACGGCGAATAATGTTAACGAGAAAGAACACCCCCACCGCGAGAATAATGAACGGCCCGACCCACAGCAGAAAAGTTCTGGAGCGAAGCGGTGGGCGATACATGACAAAGTCACCATAGCGATCCACCATAAAGGCCACGACCTTTTCGCTGGAGTCACCCCGCCGAACCATTTCGTAGGTGAGTTTTCGCATATCCTGGGCCAGCTCTGAGTTGGAGTCGGCAAGATTCTGATTCTGACAGACCAGGCAGCGCAACTCGGCAATCAGCACTTTGAAACGTGCCTCTTTTGCCGGGTCGGTAAACTCATAAGCATCGATAGCGGCAAAGCCTACAAGCGGGAAAAGTAGCAGTACCAGCAGAAAAACTCTTCTCATCACTCAGCCTCCAGGGTTGCCAGCAGTGGCTGAAAGATATCCCGCCATACGGCAGGCGTTAGCGCGCCAGTATGCTTCTTACGAATCATCCCTTTTTTATCGATAACGAAGGTCTCTGGCGCACCGTAGACACCCCAGTCCATCACTGCCTGACTCTCAGGATCTATACCGACGGCAATAAAGGGGTCACCCTTCTCGTCCAGCATCGCCTTCGCCTCTTCGGTATCATCACGCCAATCGATACCGATGATAGGGATGCCCTGAGATTTGAGGTACACCAAAAAAGCGTGCTCTTTCCAACATTCAGGGCACCAGGTACCCCAAACATTGAGCAGCCACACCTTTCCCTTCATCATTGAGGAGTCCACCGTCTTCGATGAATCATAAAGATCTACGAGGGAGAACTCCGGTGCCTTCTTGTCGATCAGCACTGAGGGTACGTCACGGGGGTTGAGGGTCAGCCCAAAACCCAGCAAAACCACCAGCAACATGAAGATACCCAGTGGTATCAGAAAACGCGCCTTCATGCGTTCGCCTCCCCGGCTGTCAATCTCGCCTTGCGGGCCAGTCTGTAGTAGCGCCGATCACTGGCCGCCAGCAGACCGCCGAAGGACATCAACAGACCACCAAGCCAGATCCAGCGTATAAATGGTTTGTGATAGAGCCGCACCGCCCAGGCACCCTCGTCACCTAAGGGTTCGCCAAGGGCGACAAACAGGTCACGGGTAAGACCGGCATCAATACCCGCCTCTGTCATCGGCATGCGACTGGCCAGATAGATGCGCTTTTCAGGTTCCAGGGTGGTCAGTAATTCCCCATCCTCAGTGATATCCACAGTAGCGCGATCAGCATAATAGTTGGGGCCATTACTCCGCACAACACCCTTGAAGTGGAACTCATAGCCACCCATTGCATAGGTTGAATTAGGCTCCAACCGTACATCCTTCTCGGTGCTGTAGATTGAGGTAAGGGTGATACCGACGATAAAGACAGCAATACCGATATGACCGAAAACCATGCCCCAGCCACCACGTGAGGTAGTGGCAAGCGCATTCAACAGCGAGCGTCCACCGGTAGCGCGTTCCAGCAGCCACTGCAAAGTAGCCAGTACCACCCACAGTGCCAGCACCAGACCCAAGGCCGCACTCCAGGAGTAGCTGGGCGCAAATATGGCTGGCAGGGCCATACCCACCACCACACTGATCAGCATATGAATACGCAGCCGTTTGGCCAGCTCAACAAAACTGTCCTCCTTCCAGCGCGCCAGCGCACCGAAGCCCACCATCACCGCCAAGGGGATGGTAAGCGGGATAAAGACGGTATTGAAATAGGGAGGTCCCACAGAGATCTTGCCCAGCCCCAGTGCATCCAGAATCAGCGGATAGAGCGTGCCGAGCAGCACGGCACAGGCGGTCACCACCAACACCACATTATTCAACAACAATCCGGCCTCACGGGAGACCATACTGAAGCGGACACTGCTACGAATCTGTGACGCCCGCCAGGAGTAGAGCAACAGGGAACCTCCGATCACTACACAGAGGAATATCAGGATAAAGATACCGCGTCCGGGATCGGTGGCAAAAGCGTGTACCGAAGTGAGTACGCCTGAGCGCACCAGGAAGGTACCCAGCAGACTGAGGGAGAAGGCGAAGATGGCCAACAGCACCGTCCACGCCTTGAAGGCACCCCGCTTTTCGGTCACCGCCAGAGAGTGCATCAAGGCGGTGCCAACGATCCACGGCATAAACGAGGCGTTCTCTACCGGATCCCAAAACCACCAACCACCCCAGCCCAGCTCGTAATAGGCCCACCAGCTGCCGAGAACGATACCGAGGGTAAGGAAGACCCAGGCAACATTGGTCCAGGGCCGCGACCAGCGCGCCCAAGCGGCATCCAGCCGACCGCCAAGCATCGCCGCAATAGCAAAGGCAAAAGCGACAGAGAAACCGACATAGCCCATATAGAGCATCGGCGGATGGATCGCCAAACCGGGGTCCTGTAGCAGTGGATTGAGATCACGCCCCTCGGCTGGCGCATTAAGCAGCCGGTCAAAAGGGTTGGAGGTGAGGAGCATGAAGAGCAGGAAGCCGACACTGACCAGCCCCATGACACCCACCACACGAGCCGTCATCACCTCGGGAACACTACGACTGAAGATGGTGACTGCACCGGTCCAGACAGCCAGGGTCACCGCCCAAAAGAGCAGGGAGCCCTCATGAGCACCCCAGACACCTGAGATCAGGTAGAGGGTGGGCAGGTTGGTATTGGAGTTCTGCGCCACATACTCGACCGAGAAGTCATTGGTGAGAAAGGCGTAGGTGAGGCAGCCATAAGCCACCAGAATAAACAGCAGATGCCCTCTGGCCGCAGGCTTGGCCACCGCCACCCAGGAGGGTATGCCCTTGTGTGCGCCGACGAGGGGAAGTATCCCCTGAGCCAGAGCCATACAGAGTGCAAGAATTAGGGCAAAATGGCCAATTTCAGGAATCATTTTTTCACCTCACCGGTAACGCCTTCGACATGCGCTTTTTCCAGGGCATCGGCCACCTCGGGCGGCATGTAGTTCTCATCGTGCTTGGCCAGCACCTCGTCGGCAACGAAGATGCCTTCGGCACTCATCCGGCCCTGGGCGATCACCCCCTGTCCCTCGGTGAACAGATCAGGGAGGATGCCGGTGTACTCTACATTCACGTTATGAGCCTCATCGGTTATCACAAACCGGATGGTCAGCTCCTGGCCGCGCTGTAGGCTACCCGGTTTAACCAGGCCGCCAAGACGAAATACATGATCTTTGGGTTGCTTGTTCTGTGCTACTTCAGTCGGCGAAAAGAAGTAGGAGAGATTGCTGTCGAGGGCATTAATAACCAACCAGCTGGCCAGTCCCAAAGCGACCAGTCCCATGGCAATATATCCAAATCGTTTATGTCTTGCTTTCACTTAGTGTCCTCAGCATTCATGCGGATAATTCTCGCTACCCGGCGTAGGGCGTTTCGGCGGCGACTACGGAGTAACAGAGGTTCAGCGATCATCAGCAGTGCGCTGACACCGAAAGAGCCCCAAACATAGAGGGCGTAGCCCCCCATATCAAAAAATTCAGCGATACTCATCGGTTCACCTCCGGCAATTCACTGACCCAGGTGGTATCACGCTCACGTTCGATAATAATACTGCGCACCCGCGACATGGCGGTGGCGATGCCGTAGGCCCAGAAGCCGAAGGTCATAATCAGCATGGTCCAGAGCATAGTGGGATCCATGCTGGCACCGCCAGACATCTTGATCGTCGCCCCCTGGTGCAGGGTGTTCCACCACGTCACCGAGAAATAGATAATCGGAATATTAACGATCCCAACCATCACCAGCAGGGCACCGGCACGGTCGGAGCGGCGGTTGTCATCAATAGCCCCCTGGAGTGCGATAAAACCGAGATAGAGGAAGAAGAGAATCAACGCAGAGGTGAGACGCGCATCCCACACCCACCAGGTCCCCCACATCGGCTTACCCCAGAAGGCACCGGTCCAGAGCGATAGAAAGGCGAAAATAGCACCGGTGGGGGCCAGGGCGCTGGTCATCATAGCGGAGATACGGGTGTTGTAGATCAAGCCGAGAATCGACCAACCCGCCATCACAACGTAGATAAGCATCGACATCCAGGCTGCCGGCACATGGATATAGATAATGCGGTAGCCCTCACCCTGCTTGTAGTCGGTAGGGGCCACAAAGAAGCTCATATAGAGCCCAACCGCAATCAGCACCACAGCAAGCACACTGAAGAGTGTCACCATCTTCCCTGCCAGTGGGTAGAAGGTGGATGGAGAGGAAAATTTAAACCAATTAATCAGTCGGGAGCTCATTTCAGCTTCTGTAAATCCTAATGTTCTGACGTTTGACGACC
>JBEVXV010000967.1:0-5157 GCA_040505915.1 Sedimenticola sp.
AACTCAAGCATGCCATGAAAACATTATTATGAACATGTGTGGCACAAATATATCTTTGCCGTCGCCTAAATTATATTTATGAATATATAGTTATGTCCCGTGATAGTGATGGCGGTTCATTTTCCGCTCTGTGAAAATTCCGATATAAATGGAATATAGTGCGCGTACTCCGATTAATTCTGGATTATTAATGTGACAAACGATGGAAACAATGTGTGTTTAAACGTTCACGAACATAAATGTTCGAAATTGTCAAACGTTCAGTGCGTAGAGCGCGGAACAGCTCTTCGGATTCGGAACCGGGAACACCCGCGAAATATCACAAAATGGCGGACAATTCGGATGCATTGAGCCCAGGTAGCTCAAACCCGAAATCCATTGACGATTTATATGAGGTCCTTAAAGACATTCGGAAGGACAACAAGGAGACCCGGACCTATATGGAACGAAGGTTAGATAAGTTTTCTAATGACATGAAAAGCCTCATAAACACGTCAGTTACCTCGTTGCGCTCAGACATGCAAAATGAGTTTACACGGGTTGACTCGCTAATTGAGAGCATGAGTGACAAAATTAAGACTATTGAAATATCTGCCCCAGGGGCAACGGCCGGCCCAAGATCAGACTTTGACACATCTCGTAATTTGTGTTTTAAGAACTTGAAGGAAGACGAAAATGAAAGCCTTGAAAGTCTGAAGGTTTACGTAGAAAACGTATTGGACAGTGTGAAGGTCAAGGTCAAAGTGGTATGTGTCAAACGTGTTGGTGTCCAGCGACCCGAGTTCGCGAACAATAACCAGAATCGCTTACACAGGCCAACTATTGTTACGCTTGAGAGTGTTGAACAAACGCATGACGTCATGAGATCAAAACGCGGCCTGCGGGACAGTGACCAATTCAGTAGGATTTACATTGAGCGCGACAAAACGAGGAGTGAGCGAATTTTGGAGGCTAACATTCGTGCATTGGCGAACAAGGTCCCGGGTCTCCGTGTACGCGGTGGCCGTGTATTGACTCAATAGGACAGCAGCCGGTCACATAGCCTTGGCAACATCACACTAGCATCGTGGAACGTTAATGGGTATTACGTCAACCAGGCAAACGTTGCTAGTCGTGAGTTCAGGGCCAACATAATTGACTGTATAAACTGTGATATAGTGTCCCTCTGTGAAACCCACTTAAAACATGACGAACTAATTATTCTTCCGGGATACAAATGGGTGGGAAACAACAGAAAAAACTTAACTCCAGGGGCCACACGCGGCAGCGGCGGCGTGGGGTTTCTCATCAAATCTCGACTACTGGAATATTACGTCTTGACTGTGTTAGATTGTTCACATGACGACATCCTGTGGATCAAATTGACTAGTAAAACTGACACCACAGAGTGTTTATACTTGTGTTCTTGTTACTTGCCCCCACAAGGCTCGAGCAGGGGTGACTTTTCCCAGGAATTCTACGATATACTAACGGCACAGATATATCAGTATCACGGTGATGAGCCATTGTTTGTTTTGGGAGACGTTAACGGACGTATCGCCGATTTGCAAGACTTCAACGAAAATCTGGACAATGTACCCCGTCGTGTGAATATAGACACTGTACGAAACCAATTCGGAAACGCATTAATTGATTTTCTAAAAGATACTAAAATGTGTGTTGTGAACGGCCGTGGTGATTCTACATGTGACAATTACACCTGTATTTCTACGCGCGGCAAATCGGTAGTGGATTATATTATTGCGCCACACGCCCACTTAGACACCGTTAAACACTTTAGAGTAATAACAGTGAGTGATTGCACAAAGCGGTACAATATAACGACTGGCACCGCCAAACTGCCCGATCACTCAATCCTATTATGCACGGTTAACTCTTCACCATATGACTCAATCGATCACACAATCACTGAGACTACTGGACAATCGGATAACGACAATGCCACCACATTCCGTAGATATGACGTCACAAACGTACCAGCAAATTTATTTGCAAACGAATCTTGCCAGCAGCAGCTAAATGACATGATTCAGAGTTTGGAGGCTGGACATACTAACATCTCTGAAATTGACTCATTATACACCAACTTAGTGAATTTATGCCATAAGGAAATGAATGACAATTTACCATACAGAGACATACGGTCAGGCGCCAGAAATAGACAACGTTTTAAGAAGAAACCGTGGTGGTGCAATGAACTTTCGAAACTGTGGGAAACCGTTCGACATAGTGAAAACGCATACCTACACTACAAAGGTCCCAACAGAACGGGTAATGCATTAAGACAAAGTTACATTATCGCTAGAAATACGTTTGATAAACGACTAAGACAGCTGGAAAGACAATACAAGGCGGAACAAGTGCACCACATATCAGAATTACAAACCCAAAATCCAAAACAGTTCTGGAACCATATCAATAAATTAGGCCCAGGTAAACCGAAACATGTGATAGATTGCGTACGACTGGACAATGGGTCCATTTCACACAACACTGACGAAATATTAAGCAAGTGGAAACAAGACTTCAGTAAGTTATTAGGAGAAGCCAGTGGTAACTATGACGACAATTTTCTAGAAGTAATACGTGACACAACAGCAGAATGGGAAGACGACTACCTGAAACTTACCGAACACTTGAATAGAAATGGAACAGCACCGGATCCAGATTCTCACACTGAGTTAAATTCGCCAATAACAATACCGGAAGTGCAAAAAGTCATCCGTGATGCAAAATTAGGGAAAAGTGTCGGATTTGAAAACGTCCCAAATGAAATATTAAAAATGGAGAAGTTGACACCAGTATTACACAAACTGTTTTCCATTTGCTTCAATAACAATACAGTCCCTAGTGTATGGTACAAAACTATAATTTACCCAATCCTGAAAAATAACAAGTGTTACAAAGACCCAATGAGTTATCGGGGCATTAGCTTAATGTCCACTGTTGTAAAACTGTTCAATGGCGTCCTTAATAACCGTATAACAAGATTTCTGAATACAAACAATACCCTATGCGAAGAGCAGAATGGATTTAGAAAATTACGTTCATGTATCGATAACATATACTCGCTAACAACTGTTATCCGCAATCGTAGACTGAAAAACCTACCGACTTTTCTCTGCTTTGTGGACTTTGCTAAGGCATTTGACTCTGTGAACCGCGACTGCCTCTGGTTTAAATTGTTAAACGTAGGTATAAGGGGGAAAATGATCAACATAATTCAAACATTATACAAGCAAGTGGAAGCAACTGTGAAGATCAATGGCAGGCTGACAGACTGGTTTACGGTTAACTCGGGCGTGGTCCAGGGAAATAATTTAGCCCCTACGTTATTTTCCGTATACGTTAACGACGTGGCTAAGGAAATCAACGAACTCAACATTGGAGTGCAGTTATCAAATGGTGAATGTATTAGCCTTCTGATGTATGCCGACGATTTTGTTCTGATAGCTGCCAGTGAAATCGAATTGCAACGTATGCTGGACACACTACATAACTGGTCAGACAAATGGCGGCTGTCCATAAACATAGACAAAACAAAAATCATGCATTGTCGTAAACAAAATGTTAAATTAACTGATCACAGGTTTCTTTTCGGCGATTCGATACTGACAGTGGCGAAGTCTTATCGTTATTTGGGCATGGATATCAATGAACACTTAAATTACACACACGGGGTCAATGTGTTACGTGACGCCGGCAGTCGTGCGCTGGGTGCTATTTGTGCTAAACATTTCGCCACAAACGGATTAACATACAAAACTTACGAAAAACTTTACAACTGCACAGTAACCCCGGTAACCGACTACGCGGCGGGAGTTTGGGGTTTCAAACCATACGACGTCTTGGACAAACTACAGAACCGGGCACTTCGAACATTCCTCTGTGTCGGCAAACAAACACCGATTCTAGCTGTGCACGGTGATACCAACTGGACTTCTCCAACAACTAGGCGACACTGTGACATAGTCAGACTATGGCACAGGCTCGCCAACTTCTCGACCAACAGGATCGCGCACAAAGTTTTAACGTGGGACATACTTACAACACAAACATGCCGTAATACGTGGTACGCTGACCTGTGCAACATTCTGACAGAATGTGGATTAAACAACTACGCTCAGATCGATCACATCAAAACGGTGTCAAGTAGATACATTGTTTCGGAGGTTAAATCACACAGACAGTCGATATCACGCCAGACCTGGTGCAACGAAATCACACAGTCACCTAAACTAAGAACGTATGTTAAATTTAAACACGACATTGGATGTGAGCAATACTTAAATCGACCACTAAACTTTAGACAACGGTCCGCGCTTGCCAGATTGCGATTTGGCACATTCCCTCTGGCGGTGGAACTTGGCAGATATCGGCGCCCAGTCATTCCCGTGAACGAGAGAACGTGTCGTCTGTGCAACGATGGTTCCATTGAAGACGAGGCCCATTTTCTTGTGAACTGCCCATCATACTCAGACTTAAGACATGTATACTTCTCACGTGATGAGCTTAATGACAACGCGAACGAGACCGATAGACTTGTGTATTTAATGACTGTAACGGATCCCAAACAACTCTCTAATTACATCATTCAAGCATATGAACTTAGGGGTACATTATTGGTCAGGCCATAATCGCATTAACAGAGTTCCAGATAAGTAGTGGTGTCTGTACACAATTTGTTTCTTTGGCTGTGCTTCCAATTGATAGGTATATTTCACAGGCGCTTATTGTCTGTAACTCTGGTGGTGTGCTCACGATTGACTAAATCACTGTACGTTGAATTATTATCATTACGATCGTTACTCCGATTCAAAGCAGACACTACAAAATGGCCGCCATGGTCCATGCGGAGGGACTGAATACGGACCCACTGGGACCATTGGCGGGCCACCCGATATCCTTATTCGACCGACGCACGCATCGATGTATTCTGGATCCGGGTTGCCGCCATGGTCCATGCGGATGGACTGAATACGGACCTACTGGGACCATTGGCGCTAACCCGGCTCCTTTATCCATTCGACGCGGTTGGTCCTCAGACAATTGAATGCTCTCGGAATCTATGGAAGTATGTCTTGGAATTTCATTGGAATTGCATCGCTAGGACGCAATCCGGATGAAATTACTTGACATATATGGAGGTTGCCTTCA
>JBEVXV010000968.1:0-3812 GCA_040505915.1 Sedimenticola sp.
AACCATTTGATCCACACAAAGCACCTATGGCTACATCTACCCATATACCAATATGAAATTCTTTTGCAAACAGCATGGCAGTTTAGATTGCTCACATGAGCAATCATAGTGCGAACTTAGGACAATTAAACCAATGATATACAGTGTATAGAGACAGAGCAAAACTCATTAAACAGCGAATTACTCATTATAAGGCCAGAGCTCCAGATAATCTGCACATTCGCCTACATGTAAATACCCAGTTGAAGTGAATTCATATTGCTAGACCCATATTTAAATTAGAAGTAGTAACGAGTACCAAAAACTACTAAACATGTGTGATGCCTTTATCGTACTGCAGAAAACAGTATACTGACCCCCTGTATGGAATATTATTAATTTATCATAAACATAAAACTACATCGTAGCATTTCATTAGAATTGTATCCAGGGAGGCAGTTCTAATGAAAGGCCAGGAAGTAATCTACCCGATATATGTTATGTATGCCACTGCGTGAACACCTGGAGCACTGAAATGCCTAGCATGGCTCTAGTGATGACATTTGAGGTGGTCATGTACCGATTCTAGGTCGGCGAGTTGTAAGGCAGACATATATTAAAACGTTTTCGCCACATGGCTGATGTCTCATGAATACATGTAATATGGCCCCGGGTTAGTCTTGGCGTATACTGGTTGGAAACAAAAGTAATCACACGTTGTCATGCATCAGTAAGTATGTAGGTCAAACACACATTAATGAGTGCTGGAATGTGGTCATGAGGGCCCGGATCAGCTCACGCAACTGCGCAGTCTGATCCGGTTCCACATTGTACAATGGTTCCGTGATATAAGGTGTTAGCCCTTTCAACCCTAAATAGATGTAATGGAATGTCCCATGTTATTTTTGCACTCCAATGCAATAATCATAAAATGAGTTTAGGACGATTCCATTTATAATGTAGGGGGTGAGAGGGTATGGACAAAAAGAAATTTCTTGCAAAAAGTGGAGATCCCGACGAGACGGCTCGCTACGAGCTGGCTCATCTGGATCTGCACCACTTGCACAAACCCCTATACAGGTACGTAGGGTTGAAAAGGTTCATTACATGTTGATGAGGTAATGACCGACATGCCTATAGGAATCGGCTAGGATCAGGTACATGGAAAATAAAATGTCCAATATACAATGTGTGGCTATGATCATTATGCGTATGAATGCATGTAATAGGGCCCCATGTTTGTATTGGCCTATACTGGTTGGGAAGTAATCATACGTTATCATGCATCAGCAAGTATGTGGGTCAGACACACATTAGTGAGGTTTGGAATGTGGTCATTGTGGACCCAGATCAGCTCAGACAACTGCGCAGTCTGATCCGGCTCCACATTGTCCAATGGTTCCGTGATGTATGGTGTTAACCATTTCAACCCTAAATAAATGTGATGGAATTGCCCATGTTATTTTGCACTCCAATGCAATATTCACAAAATTGGTTTTATGACGATTCCATTTATAATGTGGGGGTGAGAATAAGGTACGAACATATAGAAATTTCTTGCAAAAGGTGGAGATCCCGACGAGACGGCTCGCTACGAGCTGGCTCACATGGATCTGCACCACTTGCACAAACCCCTATACAGGTATGTAGGGTTGAAAGGGTTTGTTACATTTTGACGAGGTAATGACCGACATGAATATAGGATTCGGCTAGGATCAGGTACATGGAAAATACAATGTCCAGTATACAATGTGTGGCTATGATCATTATGCGTATATGCAAATTGTTATAGTTATCATGTCAAATAACTTGCGTAGGTGACATATACGAACGTGGCACGTTAGATATTTATTGTAAATTACCTGCGACTCGCCGTCTTTCTCGTGGGGTGTACAATATATCTAGTCTCACACTGATCGATTGCATGTGACGCGATATACTCTGATCGGACATTGATATGATAGTACTAGACTGGGCAGGTTGTATAGAGAATAGAGTACCGGGACGTTCGTGATACAAGGTTGACATCTCGGGAGGGCATGCATGTATGTAATTGATTGAAGTTTAAAGGTTTACCAACGACTAAAGGACGGACCAACGGGTTGCACTAGTATTTAGTATTTATTATATAGATGGGGGATTTCCTAATCAAGGCACAATATTTGCAGAATAATATATGTTCAGTCTTGAGATCAGATTATCCCTATCGGTAGGTGCCGTATTGATTTGTACTGCTTTGATCAGGTTCTATGTGAGCCGGCAGGTAAACAATGGACAGGCGTTGCTCAGCGGTCGGACAATGAACTAACGGTAACATGCGTATGTGGATAAGTTAATTAGCTTTCAGCATAATACACATGGCACGTTAAGATCAACAGTTTGTGTTCACAGGGCACATCTGGAATATGCGGAAGTGGAATGTGGTTACATAAAGTCTTACCACTTACGTGGGTGGTCGGCGTGGCAATTTGCCCTGCTTTACAGACTCAATGTCCCTTTTCGATGCAATTTGAAATTTATCACCACCGGGAAACTTCGCAAAGATTATTCCACCGCGTCCAACCCATGATTGTTCAAGTTTATTCTCTCGAACGAGTTTGCGAGATTCGAATGCGAGGTTCTGTCTGTATCGCGAGAGGTCCTCGTTTATGTAAATCCCTCCTACCGATTTACGCGCGTCCATCACCCTGTCTCTCGCCTTGGAGTTTGTGAATTTCACAATGACAGTTCGGTTTACACTAAACTCCGGCCGAAATTTGCCAAGTCGGTGTGACTTGTCAATATCCATTGGTTGTAGTGGGATATTCGCCGCTTCCGCCATCTGCATGATTTTTTCGTCAGTGTTTTCGCTGTAGTCGCCTGTGTCCCCTGGTACTCCGTTGATGCGAAGGCAGTCTCGCCTGGAGTATTGTTCCTGCCTGTCAATAGAAAGTTCGAGGTTTTCCAGGCTGTCTCGTAGGGTAGCGTTCTCGTTACGTAGGCTGGCGACCTCGTCCTTCAGAGGCTCCATTTCGGCGATGGTCAGCTTCAGCTTGTTGTTGTCCTGGAGGATGGCGTTGAGAGAATCTCGAAGTTTGGTTAGTTCAGATGCGAACAGTTCTCTCATGTCTTCTTTCAACCCAAGTTTCAGCTCTGGTAGCATTAGGGTCTTAACTTGGGTGGCTATTTCTGGGATGTCGGCCTTGGTCAGCGACATGTTTGGCAGCGTCTCGTCGGCTATGGTTTCGTCTGCGGAGCAGAATGACGCTTCTGAGAGTCGATCGGAGTCGGGTTCTAGGTTGGCGGATATGAAGTAGCTGTCGATCCTCAGCTTCTTGTCGTCCAAACTGTCAGACGGGGATGCCGGCGAAGCGGGTCCACTGGGCTTGCGCTTTTTGTCCTTGTGGGCTTTCGATTTGCTCGGCATTTGTAGCGACTGTTATGTGTTATCTATATACTATATACGTCCACTTCACAATGAAACTTCACAATGAAAGACACTTCAGATATCGAACATAACACAGCGTAATGGTCATCTCACTCTACGTGTGTGGACACAACGCGGGAATCCATTGTCCATTGTCCATTGACTATTGTTCACCGGAAAATTACACGAAGGAAAGTGAAATATCCATTCAAATACACAGTAAATCCGACAAAATCGCAATTTTGATTTTACAAGAACATTGTCGAACACTTTCCCCACACTCTTCACATGTTTTGAATAATTATTCCATGTTATTTAATTAATATTTGGTTTTAATCCGGAGAGGAAGGAAAATTGCTGCACATTATCCGCGCATGCGCACTACTACGCCTGATGGCTTTGGTCACATCGCAGTATATGTCATGCA
>JBEVXV010000969.1:0-6573 GCA_040505915.1 Sedimenticola sp.
AGACGTCGTACAACGTACGTCCAGGCCCCGAGGTTATAAAACTTTGCTCAAATCTCAGACTCAAGCATGTTGATTGGTTGAGAGATTGGTATGAGTCGGACTGACCGGTCACGTGCAACTTGCTCTGCTCAAAATTGGATATTAAAATTATTTATCAGTGGATATAATATTCGATATTGATATCAGTTTGGAGATAATAAATTAATGTATCGGAATATTCATACGGAATTAAATTAAAGTTCATTAAAATGTGTGTTTTATAGAGAAAAGCAGTTTTCCTTTGTGTAAAGTCACGTGGGGCCCTGCTGGGTCAGAAAGTGCGGCTGCTATTCCAACGGAATTACCAAAGAACGTGTTCAGTGTTACATCATATAATGCGGCCATGCTGCATCGTTTCATTGTGAAGTGCCTATGCCGTTTATAATGTGCATCCATACAGCGGAAATGGAGAACCATTAGCGTCAGCCGGCCAGGAGATCTATTGAGGAAGTTCCGAACTTACATAATACCAGACTGTTGTACCACACGGATTTATTATACTACACACTGCAGCATCAACAATCGACCATGGATGACCGAAATATCACAGGAGAAAATGTGTCTTACGACGTAGATATGAATCTCGACTCGTGTCGGAAGTTAGTCCTTGGCGAATCTGCGTCAAGCATGTCAACCCTGTCAACTGACTCGCAGACGACAACGTACAACATCAGTGATGATCAGTTTGAAACTGTTTTGTACCGAACTGTGCAAACAGACTGTACCACAAAGATCCAGTTTGTGTCCCATGCCTACTACACTTGCTTTGTGGCAAAGATGGAATCGGACTGTTCCAACAGCATCAGCCTTGACAAAACCAGCTTTGTGTCAAAGGTGACAACTCACACGCAGGGACTAAAATGCGACATCGCAATGGACAGTCATTTCAAAACTGTAACCGTGACTGGCGTGGGTCACAAGACATGGAGAGTTTCAAGATTTCCTGCGATCAGCAAGTCACTATTCAAACGCTTTGTTATACAAGCCGACACACAGATGAACCAAGCGGACGATCAACAACAAGAACACGAGGACGACTCCTACATCGCCACCGCCGCCGTCAATCCCATCCACACCAGTACGCCGGTAGTGACACGGAAAGAAACGGCTGGTTTCCCGACGGTTACTGAACAACCGATTTCTCAAGACACGCAGATTCTCAATCTACTAGTGGAGAAAATAAACAAGATGGAGACCGATATAAAGGACTTGAAATGCACGCTCATAAAGTGCATGGACAAACTGCCAGTAGCTACCAGCTACGCGGCCGTTGTTAACACACAGCATGCATCCACACCTGGATCGTCACAAAGCAACCCGCCGCCTGATGTCAGGGAAGCAGCAATACACATTAGTTCGGAGAGCGAGTATGCAATAAATCTCAGATCGAATGCTCCACCAGTCCCACCTCAAAGGGCTTGCCAATTAGGCATGACGGCCACCCAGGAGATACCTGTAGTGATAAGTGCCAGGCCCAAGCTTGTGCCAGAAGAACCAGACTTGTCCATAAACAATGACACAAGAGTAGTTCCCAGGAGCAAATCAGTGCTTTTGATAGGAGATTCCATTTTGAAGGGGGTAAACACAAGGGGTCTACAGAATGGCGTACAGAAACATTCCACAAGTGGTGCCACACTATACACATTAAATGACGAAATTTCGCGCTACGATTTGAAGGTATTTTCGCATGTTGTTATATACATAGGTGGCAATGACATGGCGAATAACATGGATATAGACATGTTCCAAGAGAAATACGACCAGTTAATAGGCGTTATCAAGTGTGGAAACAGTGACTGCGAAATAACAATGTGCAAGATTGCCCCACGTGGGGATGCGGATGTATCCGCGGCTAACGCCAGCATAGCACGTATAGCTGAACACTGGAAGCTGCAAGGTGTCCAGTGCTCTGACAATACGCACGACCTCTTCTTGGACAAGCAGGGCATACCCGCCCCACGGTTCTACGGTCCCGATAGCATCCATTTGTCGCACGCTGGCACCAAGCGGTTACTTGACGCTGTAAATAGGTCGTGCGAAATAGTCACAGACTACAAAAAGTGCGTGTTTACCCCACAGCACAGAAACGGAAACCCCGCTATGAACAGCGCGAATCTCCCACAAAACAATGTCAATCATACAGCCAACCGTGCAGACTCCACACCTTACCACCCCAGGGGATATGATCGTCCCAATTATATGAGACAACCAGACAACAGAAACGCTCGCCGTGCAAATGGATATGGACACAACTCACAAAATCGAAGTCAACCGAGATTCAATCGTGGACCAAGTTCTGAATTCCAGTCGCAGAAAAGGTGCTACCACTGTCTCATGGTCGGTCATCTGGTAGCCGACTGTTGGAACTTTTAGGATTACGGCATTACTGCCAAACAAGACTCATGCGCGGTGCAAACCACAAACAGATTTGAAAACATGAATTTTATATGTAATCAGTGTGAAGAGTTTGCTTGCGTCTGTAACGATTTAACATATACTCCACAATTTCCACATACTGTTCAAAATCTACATGATACAACACACAGCGTAAATCATGATTCGCCAGTTTCCAATGTTATGCATAACAATGTGTTAGATTTAAAATTACCCACCAAAGGTTTCAACATAGGATATTTAAATATCCAGGGCATATGTGGTGAAAATTTGTGTAAATTTGATGAAATTAAATGTATGCTTACAGCTGACCATAATGATCGTATACATGTTTTCGGTATGAGTGAAACAAAACTCAAATCTCATAAAACTACTGGTACTTTTCATATTAACGGATTTCAGGCGCCTTTTAGAAAAGATAATGATTCAAATGGTGGTGGTGGTATCATTGTCTATGTTAAAAATGGTATCAATGCCAAACGCCGAAATGATTTAGAGACGCATGAAATATCTTGTATATGGATAGAAATAACACCTGAAAACGGAAAATCATTTTTAATTGGAAATATGTATAGGCCGCCAGACTCCAAAATTGAATGGAACGATAGGTTTGAGAAATTTATTGATACGGTCATAAATACCGGCAAAGAAATTATTTTATTAGGAGATATTAATAAGAATTTAATTCATATACATGAAAACGCGGATTGGTGTAATTTTATGACGTCTTTAGGTCTCAGTCAGCTAATAACGGAGCCTACCCGTATAGCGGAACATACCGCCACGCTAATTGACCATATCTATACTAATTATGAGGATAATTTGTCCCAGGTATGTGTGAAACCTCTATGTATAAGTGATCATTATGGCATATTTTGTAATAGAAAGCTTCCATGTAACACGCAAAAGAAATCTCATCAATCAATAACCTATAGATCGTTTAAGACGTTTAATGAGGCCAATTTTATAACTGATCTAATGAATGTTAATTGGGATCCAATTTCTTCATGTAGGGATATTGACACGATGATAGATATGTGGACAAATATATTTCTTGACGTTGTCAACAGACATGCACCTCTCAAACAACATCGTATTAAGAAACTTATTCAACCAGATTGGTTGACAAGCGAAATATTAGACTGTATCAAGGACAGAGACAGGTGTAAAATGAATGGTAATTATATTGAATATAGAGTACTACGTAACAAGGTCTCCTCTATGATACAAAAATCGAAAAAAGAAACTTATGCACATAAAATCGAAACTGGTCGCGATGACCCGCGTACAATTTGGAAGATATTTAAAGAATTCGGTGCATCAAAGAAAGTATCTGAATCTGGTAGTATTATTGCGGTAAAGGGTGAAAATGATAAATTGGTATCGGATAAATACGAAATGGCAAACTTATTTAACGACTATTTTGTAAATGTGGCATCTAAACTGAAAATGCCCATTCAGTCATCATCTTTTGAGCATTTAAATGATTTTGTAAATTCTAAAATAACAAATGATATAATTGAATTTGAAATTAAAGAAACGAACGAGCAGTTTGTTCGCAAGTTTCTAACTAGTCTAGATGTATCAAAAGCTACAGGGTCGGATAATATTGGACCAAGACTATTAAAACTATCTGCAAATGCAATAGCGTCTAGCGTGACACTTTTGGTAAATAAAAGTATTAGTAGCTGTACCGTTCCAAGCATATGGAAAAACGCGAAGGTGACCCCGTTATATAAGAGTGGCGCAAAGGATGAGGTTAACAACTATCGTCCGATATCTATTTTACCAACATTATCGAAATTAATTGAAAAAGTCGTAAACATACATCTTAATGAATTTGTGGCTAAATATAATTTGTTACACAAATCACAAAGTGGTTTTCGCTGTAATCATTCGACCGAATCGGCTTTACTTCTCATGATAGAGAAATGGTTAAACGGTTTAAATGATGGTAATATGGTCGGCTGTGTTATGGTAGATTTTCGAAAAGCTTTTGATATGGTTGATCACGATATACTCTTGAAAAAATTACTATGTTACAAGTTTAGTGATACTAGTATACGGTGGTTTGAATCATATTTGAAACATAGACAACAAGTTACAGTCATTAATGGTGCGAAGTCAAGTGATTTACCGGTTACATGTGGAGTGCCCCAGGGGTCCATATTAGGCCCGACATTATTTCTCCTCTTTATCAACGATCTTCCTACTGTTATATCAAGTTGCGTTACAGGTACTGACTTATACGCAGATGACACTACTATTTATGATATTCAGTCTGACAAAAATACATTAGAAATTAATTTACAAACAGCATTAAATGAACTGAAAGTGTGGTGTGAAACAAATGGAATGCTTTTAAATACTAGTAAAACAAAAGTAATGTTAATTTCAACTAGGCAGAGACGAGCGACATTAGCCAGCAACTTAATCAACTTAGCATATGATGACGTAGATTTGGAAATTACAAATGGTGATAAAATTCTTGGTCTAAATATTAATGAAAATCTTCTCTGGAATACACATTTCAATTTTGTTTCTAAAAAGTTATCATCATATCTTTGGTTGCTATCAAAGATCAAATATTTTATATCAATAAAACACAGAGAACTGTTTTACAAAGCGTATCTCCAACCACATATTGATTATTGCTGCGTTATATGGGCAAATTCGTCACAGTCAAACATATCGAGGATAGTTAAATTACAGAGA
Source organism: Sedimenticola sp. (assembly GCA_040505915.1). Classification (GTDB taxonomy): domain Bacteria; phylum Pseudomonadota; class Gammaproteobacteria; order Chromatiales; family Chromatiaceae; genus Vondammii. Next base: position 5,149 of record JBEVXV010000969.1, read on the forward strand.
AGAGCATGTAAGATAATTCTAGGAGATGAATATGTAGATATGATTACGTCCCTAACACGACTAAATATTTTAAGCTTTGACGAAACAGTATTTTTGCAAAAAGCTAAAGTAATGTACAAAATAACAAATAACTTATCGCCAGACTATTTAACCGAAATGTTCCATATGCAGTCGAATTTCCTTGAGAACACGAATACGAATATCACACTAAGGTCGGTCTCAAACAACAATATGCATGTGCCCAGGCCGCGAATTGAAATGTTCAAAGGAAGTTTATCTTACTCAGGCGCATTAATATGGAATAGTATTCCGCTCAATATTCGAAACTCAACTAGTCTCACTTCTTTTACAAATAACTGTGTAAAGTGGATGAAAGATAATTAGATACCCCACCACCAGTTTGTACATAGGGTATATTTTGTTATATATGTGTGCTTATGTGGGACATATTCTGAGAAAGGTGGCATTATTGCATTCTCAACCAGATTGTATTCTTAAAATATGATCTCTTTCAAATCTGATGAGATACAAACCTTTCACTTGATCGATTGTTCAACCAACTGTATGCAATGCTTGAAGGATGCCGCACTATATATGATATACAATGTATCTATTCTGCACTATACACGTAGACATGTGTATATAAAGAAAACAGACCACTTCATCGGAAAATGTCCCATATTCGTTTGTAATGCATGTACCTGTATATATTCTGTCACCTGTGTGTGTTATGCTCCCTTGACAATACGTCAGTGAGCATTTTGTTTTGCACCTGTTGTGTCCGTCTGCCCGCAATACTTAATAACATAACAGTCAGAATTAAAAGTGCACAGAGCAAATGAGCCATGTGAATAGGCCCGATTAGTCTCACTACGTGCACCGTCTGGGCGTAATTAAGCATTTCTAATATAATTGGTCGGGCATTGCGACCCAACAATGAAATGTTCAGTGCATGCACTACTTGTGTGGATATTTTACTCGCTTTGTGGATCTACGGATCAACTGTAAAATCTGCCGATTTTAGCAATATTTTAATTTGAGCCAAAAATTTCAACATGTTCAATGTGAAAATAGCAAAAAAAAACTAACAAAAACAAAACCAATTTGACAAAGTGTTTAACGTGATGTTAGACAATGTTTTTGTATTTTCTCTTATTTCTCCTCACATCTATGTGTTGCCATCGCAAGCTATGGATTTGTGGAGAAGGAAGCAGATCTGCAGATTTTAATTATAATTTGAAATATTTTTCTCAAGAAATATATATATATATTTCTTTCTTTATTTTTATTCATGCATTCACCATTTTGTATATTTGATTTGTCTTTTCTGTATATATGTTCAGAGGGCCCCGGGGAAGATTGGTTTTACCAACCGAGTTACCCTCTTAAAATAAAGAATATCTTATCTTATCTTATCTTATCTTG
>JBEVXV010000970.1:0-10620 GCA_040505915.1 Sedimenticola sp.
AACCACGGTTATCGGTCTTGTTCTACGGGGTTCACATCTGCGCTTTCAGGGCAATCCAACATAATCCATTGTGATCAAACAAAATAAAGAAAATAAAGAGGTTTACAGACTAGCGTTGCGAATTTCCTTCAGTTGAAGGTTATACTACAAGGGCGGTAACATTCTGTGTGCTTGTTTGAACTGACCTAATATCCCGATTCAGAGTGTTTTATTGATAAAACGCTTTGTAAACGCTGCACAATTCGCCCTCTCTTCAGTTCGTACCTGAACTTTGTTGACATAAACGATGGCAGAATCTGACCGGAAACTTAAGATATTTGTATTTGGACATTCATTCGTTAAGAGATTACACTCATATATTATGATGGATGCATCTAGAATGAATTTTGGCTTGTGTGAACACCGTTATGAAGTACATATCCATGGGATTGGTGGGTTATGTCTACGGAACGATAGATTTTCTCGCTTACACAGAGTGGATTCACTGATAAAAAACTGTGACGTTGCTTTCATTGATATAGGATCGAATGATCTTTGCAATTCATCTTATTCTCCAGACACTTTTGCTTCAGATTTGATTGCTTATTTGCAATATGTTAACATCGGATTAAACGTTCAACGAGTTGGTTGCAGCCAATTGTTACCGAGGTTGAACACGCCTTATCCAGAATATAATGAGAACATTGTTCAGGCGAATACAACATTACATACAAATCTTACACCAGATAAGCACTCTCAAATTCAATTTTGGCGGCATCAATGTGGATTATGGAATCCAAATAGACTGGTTGACATTTATTGTCCTGATGGAATACATCTTTCGGATATTGGTCTGAAGAAATATTATCAAAGTGTTAAGGACTGTCTTCATCGTTTAATAAATGCAGTTGGTGAGTGTAACATCAGTAGATGACCAAGTTACCAGTGCTGTTGTCACTATTCTGAGGTGTTTCAACTTTCGCATTACATGTATTCATGATGTCCATTGCACAGGATTTATTTATCAATATGTCGCTAGTACTGCATTTACATAATTTACGTGCTATACATATACAATGTTTAGTAATTGTACAAACCACATTTATTGATTAATTATACACTGGTTTGTTTATAGTCGCTGACATGCTGGAATGCAAACAGAAATTATTTGCCAAGTGGCAAATTGGTTGATTATTAGTTATATGCTGGTTGTATATAACTGCCGGTGTGGCAAGGAAACTCGTATTTGCCAAGTGGCAATTACATTCTAATTGATATGTCTGTAGATGATGTACCGTAATACCTATAAATATTCGGACACCTTACCCAGTTACAATCCTTGTTCTCAAATTTGAAGGAATGGTTTTTAATTTCTGGTGATGTGTCGGAACCAGCCTGGAGGAATCGCGACTCGTGCAGACCCTGATCAGACTGCCACATAAGGAACAGTCTGGTGTGGGTCTACACTGTTTTCTCAAATATCGCTGTCCGCATATTTGGGGTTATTGCGGTATACAAATAAATTATATGTGAAATCAATTGCCATGGGGACAATTGTTTGATCATTACTTATGTTATTATTGTTAGTTATATGCTGGTTGTGTATAACTGCCGGTGCGGCAAACAAACTCGTGATTGCCAAGTGGTAATTACAAATTAAGTTGATATACATGACGTATACAATAAATCATATGTTGGTTGACACATGATTTCAGATATGCTGGTTAAAAGAGTTAGTTCATATAAGTTGGTTGGAAATTTGACATGGTTCAGCATGATTTGGACCGGCAGCAATCATGTTTCTCATTACTTGAACTGCATTGCAGACGCTGATCATGCCGCCCAAGAAGCGGAAGTCGTCGTCGCAGGCTCCTGGCAACACGAGCAAACAACGCAAGTCGGCGCCAAGGACAGCTAGCAGCACAAAAAATCAGCGGCAGTCAACATCAAATACAGATGGCAACACAAACAATGCGTCTACACATGAACACGGAGGTGGGGAACAGTCGCTCGACTTGTTGTTAGATCAACTTGTTTCTCGTTTGGAAACACGGGGACTGACGGTTACACCGTCCCAGACACGCCATTGCACCGATGGTACCGAAGGAGCCACACCAGCATGTCTTGATAGAGTATCACCGCCACGGGTGGTACAGACACCTGTCATTATCCCAGATGTACAGATGGATGACACAGCAGATCATACTGTCTACTCTGCCACAGCAGCTCTTCGGGCTTTTGCAGGTGCGGAATCGCTGATAGTGCCAACGCCTACTGACTGTATTAGGGTCTCAGATCACTTGACTGATAAGCAAAAACAGTCGATTATTGATGGAAAATTTGTTGAACTGTCCAGCTTGTTACCTGACTCAGTTCAGGACGAAAACGTTCAGATAAATGTACAGAGCGGCCCCGATGCTGTACTCAGGGTGTCTTCTAAACCGAAAACTAAAGAATTGTCATTGTATAGCTGGATGACTGCTTTCCATATATACATTGATGTGTATGCTACTAGACATCCTGAGTCACTGCCGGGTTTACTGTGCTACATTTCTCTGATTCGAGACTTAGAACGGAATTTCGGTCACAGGGCATTCACGTATTACGATACTGCGTTTAGGAAGCAGCGTGAGCTTCACGCTCTTCCTTGGGGTGTTATGCACCAAGAGTTATGGATGCGTGCTACCACAATCAAATCAAAATTCAATGTACAACCGGCCAAGCCTGTATCCAATCAGTCACAAACTCCGAAGGGTCAATGTTTTTCTTTCAACCGCCGTTCAGGTTGCCTCAAGAAAGGAAATTGCCCATTTTTGCACATTTGTGCGAATTGCGGTGCAAATCACCCCCGTTACCGATGTCCTGTTCCTGTCGTTCACCCAATAAATACCCAGCCAATTACACCTGTTGCTATTCCTGAGCCACCAATGGTGATTCGTTCACCACAGGCCTTTGTTGGCGCTCCGCCATATTTCTCGAATGCAGATCAAACATTTCGGCCATCGACATTCCAGCCCCCAGCATTTCGGCCCCCAACTTCAAAGGCCGGTCAGTCCTTTCGGGCCTCAGCTCCCCAGCGAAATTTCACAATTGATGCCAGGCCAAACGGTAAACGCAGATAAATTGGACTCCCTTTTAGAAGGTTATGACACCAAGGCACGACTATTTTTAGTTGATGGTTTTAGAAATGGTTTTCGCATCCCATATTCCGGCGAACGTTTGTTTCGTATGGCACATAATCATAAATCTTGTCGGGAAAATTATGTTGCATTCAAAAACCAGTTAAATACTGAAATTTCGGAAGGTCGAGTGTTTGGCCCCTTTTTATTGCCGCCTTTTGACAATTTAATATGCTCACCATTGGCCCTTATCCCAAAAAAGGAACCAAATTCGTTTAGACTCATCCATGATTTATCCTTTCCCGAAGGTAACTCAATTAATGATGGGATTAGTCGTGAACACACCACGGTAACATACGATACAATTGATACTGTTATTGCATTGGTAAAACAAGTAGGACGACATGCACTCATGGCAAAGACAGACATTTTATCGGCATTTCGTCAGGTACCCATCCATCCAGTAGATTTTGAGCTTTTAGGTTTCACATTAATCAACGACAATGGCCAGATTGAATATTATTTTGACACTAGATTGGCACAAGGCTTGAATATCTCTTGCCAACTTTTCGAAAAAATCAGTACTGCATTGCAATGGATAATGGAAAACAAATATGGCGCAAAGATGAGTCATCTGATTGATGATTTCTTTTTTATATCACCTGCAAATTCCACAAATTGTTATGATTCTCTGGCACTGTTCATTGATATGTGTGCTAGCCTAAACATACCCATAAAATATGAGAAAACCGTGCTGCCTACAACTTGCTTAACAATATACGGCATAGAAATAGACTCAAGTTTGATGTTCAGTAGATTACCTGATGATAAAGTTGTTAAGATTAGGGGATTATTGACTGACTTCAAGTGCAAGAAAAAGGTGTCATTGCGCGACCTGCAATCACTTATAGGCTTATTGAACTTTGCTACACAGGTAGTGGTACCTGGTCGTACTTTTTTGCGAAGATTAATTGACTTGACGATTGGTGTTAAAAAACCTTTTTACATGATCCGTTTGAACAACGACGCTCGTGCTGACTTAGCTGCTTGGTACGAATTCATGAATGATTTCAATGGCAAGTCTCTGTTCCTTTCCGACGATTGGGTTTCTTCTGATACAATAAGTTTATATTCTGACGCGGCATCAACAAAAGGTTTTGCTGCTGTGTTTGGCAGCAAATGGTTTGCACAGTCATGGCCCAGTGATATGGACACTTTACACATTAATGTTATGGAGTTATTTCCCATAGTTTTGGCAGTTGAAATATGGGGAGTAAAGATGGCTAACCACAAACTGTTAATTTTAACTGACAATACATGTACCAAAGATGTTGTAAATAAAATGTCATCCAAATGCTCACTGACAATGCGATTATTACGACGACTAGTGTTGGCAGGGCTCAAGTACAATATTGTTCTTAGAGCAAAACACATTTCTGGGAAATCAAATCTAGTCGCTGATAAGCTCTCTCGTTTTGAATTCCAGAATGCACGCAGATGGGCCCCGTGGCTGGATTATCAGTCCAGTCCGATACCGGTCAATCTCCTCAGGGTCTGAGTGCTACTGCAATGACAGTTATTCAAGCTAGTATGGCCGGAAAATCCAAGATGGCGTATTTACATGCATGGAAAAAATTAGAAAAACATTGGATAGAGCATTCATTGAACCCTAAATTACCATTGCGGTCAACAGAATTAGTCAATTATTTATCAGTTTTATACGATGAAGGTTATGCAGCTAGCACCATTGCCAGTCATAGTGCAGCTATTACATTCACACACAAATTGCTTGGTTTATCTGATCCTTCTGATTCATTTATTGTTAAAAAGTTTCTACGAGGTGTCACGAAATTGGTGGGCACGAACGACAGTCGATTGCCCATCACTCGTTCAATTTTAGTACAACTACTAAATGCCATTCCATGTATTATAACAACACAATGTTATCGGCAATTGTTGAAAGCCGTATTTGCTGTGACGTTTGCAGGTTTTTTCAGAATAGGCGAACTTTGTCTATCGTCTGGTTTTGAGACGTCTGTGCTGGTTCAGATGTCTGATGTACAATTCACATTTTCGGGCAGGCAACCGATTGCAGTTACGATTTCCTTACATCATTACAAACACAAGAAGTCATCTGAGCCTGTTCATATATATATTCCGGCGTCTGGTGACAGTTCACCACACTGTCCCGTTATTCTATTATGGCAATATTTGCAGATGTTCAAAAACACACACGGTCCTTTATTTCAATTTCTTGACAGGACCCCAGTTAAGTACTCCTTCATAGCTGAGAAATTACAGATTTTAATACGCTACATAGGTTTGGATCCTGGGCGATACAAACCTCATAGCTTTCGAATTGGTGCTGCTAGCTCTGCATTAATGGATGGTTATTCAGAAGATGCTATCAGGAACATGGGTCGTTGGAAATCGTCCGCCGTTAAGAACTACATTCGGTTGCCTGCCGTTCATTTATAATCATGCTAATAATGCTAGGTCTATTTTCTTACTGACACGTGAACATTCAGTCATTTCTGATAGAAAACTGGCCATTTGTATATCCGTTATTACAGGTGTATTATTGCCTCATTGTTGGTATGATGTGAGGAAGATGTAAACGTAGGTTTGTTCTTCCTCCCTTTTACTGGCTAGTATAATGTATATTTTGGGATTTCTTTGATTACCTACATACATGACATTTCATAAATTCGTAACTTGTATAGCTTAGGTTCACTATTATTTGGTTGCTTGGCAAATGATGATTGGCTTACTAGCTGAAACAGTGGAAATTGAACTACATAAGTTAAATTTCCACTTCAAACTTATTCAAATTTATAAATCTGAAGTTAGTTCAGTATTTATTAGTGTGCAAGGATGTAAACGTAGGTTTGTTCTTGAGCACTGCTAAGTATTGATACTGTAATCACAAAACGTTGCCAGTGATGAGGCAGTTAGCTATCAGAAATGCTACATGTGCAACGGGTTTCATTTGTAGTCGGGAAATATACATTAGATTCATACATGTATGTGTAGTTAATCATGTTTCTATTGATTGTTGTAATATTGTTCCTTTCCCTACATTTAATTCATGCATTGTAATTTTCAATCGAAGTGGGTATGGATATATCAATTGGATATGGAAGCCTTCGGGTGGGCGGGACTTCATGCACATCAGTGTTCAAACAAATATTCTGGATTGTGATGCGCATGAAGTCTATGGCGCAATTATTACCCACCTATTTCGATGTGATCTTCTAAATGGAAAATAATATATCTTAGTTGTGTATTCATTTATTATTTTGTGGAATATTACAATAAGTGTCATTAAGACACATAACAGCTAGTCATTTATTATTAGTGAATAGTATAATAAATGACATTATGACACAGAACAGATCACTGTTGTCTTTAGATCCATCTCAAAACAAGCTCAGGCTTCCATATCCATATATATACTGATTCAGGATTAGAACAAAGGTTGTGAGTTGTTCCACTCGTAATGTCAGTTTTGATGCAGGGTCAATACAAATAACGTTATTGCAGATAACTCATTTTGTATTGGCACTAAGAAAACCACGGTTATCGGTCTTGTTCTACGGGGTTCACATCTGCGCTTTCAGGGCAATCCAACATAATCCATTGTGATCAAACAAAATAAAGAACCCACCACCATCCCCTTCACCCACCGTGCAATTATTACCCACCTATTTCGATGTGATCTTCTAAATGGAAAATAATATATCTTAGTTGTGTATTCATTTATTATTTTGTGGAATATTACAATAAGTGTCATTAAGACACATAACAGCTAGTCATTTATTATTAGTGAATAGTATAATAAATGACATTATGACACAGAACAGATCACTGTTGTCTTTAGATCCATCTCAAAACAAGCTCAGGCTTCCATATCCATATATATACTGATTCAGGATTAGAACAAAGGTTGTGAGTTGTTCCACTCGTAATGTCAGTTTTGATGCAGGGTCAATACAAATAACGTTATTGCAGATAACTCATTTTGTATTGGCACTAAGAAAACCACGGTTATCGGTCTTGTTCTACGGGGTTCACATCTGCGCTTTCAGGGCAATCCAACATAATCCATTGTGATCAAACAAAATAAAGAAAATAAAGAGGTTTACAGACTAGCGTTGCGAATTTCCTTCAGTTGAAGGTTATACTACAAGGGCGGTAACATTCTGTGTGCTTGTTTGAACTGACCTAATATCCCGATTCAGAGTGTTTTATTGATAAAACGCTTTGTAAACGCTGCACAATTCGCCCTCTCTTCAGTTCGTACCTGAACTTTGTTGACATAAACGATGGCAGAATCTGACCGGAAACTTAAGATATTTGTATTTGGACATTCATTCGTTAAGAGATTACACTCATATATTATGATGGATGCATCTAGAATGAATTTTGGCTTGTGTGAACACCGTTATGAAGTACATATCCATGGGATTGGTGGGTTATGTCTACGGAACGATAGATTTTCTCGCTTACACAGAGTGGATTCACTGATAAAAAACTGTGACGTTGCTTTCATTGATATAGGATCGAATGATCTTTGCAATTCATCTTATTCTCCAGACACTTTTGCTTCAGATTTGATTGCTTATTTGCAATATGTTAACATCGGATTAAACGTTCAACGAGTTGGTTGCAGCCAATTGTTACCGAGGTTGAACACGCCTTATCCAGAATATAATGAGAACATTGTTCAGGCGAATACAACATTACATACAAATCTTACACCAGATAAGCACTCTCAAATTCAATTTTGGCGGCATCAATGTGGATTATGGAATCCAAATAGACTGGTTGACATTTATTGTCCTGATGGAATACATCTTTCGGATATTGGTCTGAAGAAATATTATCAAAGTGTTAAGGACTGTCTTCATCGTTTAATAAATGCAGTTGGTGAGTGTAACATCAGTAGATGACCAAGTTACCAGTGCTGTTGTCACTATTCTGAGGTGTTTCAACTTTCGCATTACATGTATTCATGATGTCCATTGCACAGGATTTATTTATCAATATGTCGCTAGTACTGCATTTACATAATTTACGTGCTATACATATACAATGTTTAGTAATTGTACAAACCACATTTATTGATTAATTATACACTGGTTTGTTTATAGTCGCTGACATGCTGGAATGCAAACAGAAATTATTTGCCAAGTGGCAAATTGGTTGATTATTAGTTATATGCTGGTTGTATATAACTGCCGGTGTGGCAAGGAAACTCGTATTTGCCAAGTGGCAATTACATTCTAATTGATATGTCTGTAGATGATGTACCGTAATACCTATAAATATTCGGACACCTTACCCAGTTACAATCCTTGTTCTCAAATTTGAAGGAATGGTTTTTAATTTCTGGTGATGTGTCGGAACCAGCCTGGAGGAATCGCGACTCGTGCAGACCCTGATCAGACTGCCACATAAGGAACAGTCTGGTGTGGGTCTACACTGTTTTCTCAAATATCGCTGTCCGCATATTTGGGGTTATTGCGGTATACAAATAAATTATATGTGAAATCAATTGCCATGGGGACAATTGTTTGATCATTACTTATGTTATTATTGTTAGTTATATGCTGGTTGTGTATAACTGCCGGTGCGGCAAACAAACTCGTGATTGCCAAGTGGTAATTACAAATTAAGTTGATATACATGACGTATACAATAAATCATATGTTGGTTGACACATGATTTCAGATATGCTGGTTAAAAGAGTTAGTTCATATAAGTTGGTTGGAAATTTGACATGGTTCAGCATGATTTGGACCGGCAGCAATCATGTTTCTCATTACTTGAACTGCATTGCAGACGCTGATCATGCCGCCCAAGAAGCGGAAGTCGTCGTCGCAGGCTCCTGGCAACACGAGCAAACAACGCAAGTCGGCGCCAAGGACAGCTAGCAGCACAAAAAATCAGCGGCAGTCAACATCAAATACAGATGGCAACACAAACAATGCGTCTACACATGAACACGGAGGTGGGGAACAGTCGCTCGACTTGTTGTTAGATCAACTTGTTTCTCGTTTGGAAACACGGGGACTGACGGTTACACCGTCCCAGACACGCCATTGCACCGATGGTACCGAAGGAGCCACACCAGCATGTCTTGATAGAGTATCACCGCCACGGGTGGTACAGACACCTGTCATTATCCCAGATGTACAGATGGATGACACAGCAGATCATACTGTCTACTCTGCCACAGCAGCTCTTCGGGCTTTTGCAGGTGCGGAATCGCTGATAGTGCCAACGCCTACTGACTGTATTAGGGTCTCAGATCACTTGACTGATAAGCAAAAACAGTCGATTATTGATGGAAAATTTGTTGAACTGTCCAGCTTGTTACCTGACTCAGTTCAGGACGAAAACGTTCAGATAAATGTACAGAGCGGCCCCGATGCTGTACTCAGGGTGTCTTCTAAACCGAAAACTAAAGAATTGTCATTGTATAGCTGGATGACTGCTTTCCATATATACATTGATGTGTATGCTACTAGACATCCTGAGTCACTGCCGGGTTTACTGTGCTACATTTCTCTGATTCGAGACTTAGAACGGAATTTCGGTCACAGGGCATTCACGTATTACGATACTGCGTTTAGGAAGCAGCGTGAGCTTCACGCTCTTCCTTGGGGTGTTATGCACCAAGAGTTATGGATGCGTGCTACCACAATCAAATCAAAATTCAATGTACAACCGGCCAAGCCTGTATCCAATCAGTCACAAACTCCGAAGGGTCAATGTTTTTCTTTCAACCGCCGTTCAGGTTGCCTCAAGAAAGGAAATTGCCCATTTTTGCACATTTGTGCGAATTGCGGTGCAAATCACCCCCGTTACCGATGTCCTGTTCCTGTCGTTCACCCAATAAATACCCAGCCAATTACACCTGTTGCTATTCCTGAGCCACCAATGGTGATTCGTTCACCACAGGCCTTTGTTGGCGCTCCGCCATATTTCTCGAATGCAGATCAAACATTTCGGCCATCGACATTCCAGCCCCCAGCATTTCGGCCCCCAACTTCAAAGGCCGGTCAGTCCTTTCGGGCCTCAGCTCCCCAGCGAAATTTCACAATTGATGCCAGGCCAAACGGTAAACGCAGATAAATTGGACTCCCTTTTAGAAGGTTATGACACCAAGGCACGACTATTTTTAGTTGATGGTTTTAGAAATGGTTTTCGCATCCCATATTCCGGCGAACGTTTGTTTCGTATGGCACATAATCATAAATCTTGTCGGGAAAATTATGTTGCATTCAAAAACCAGTTAAATACTGAAATTTCGGAAGGTCGAGTGTTTGGCCCCTTTTTATTGCCGCCCTTTGACAATTTAATATGCTCACCATTGGCCCTTATCCCAAAAAAGGAACCAAATTCGTTTAGATTCATCCATGTTTTATCCTTTCCCGAAGGTTACTCAATTAATGATGGGATTAGTCGTGAACACACCACGGTAACATACGATACAATTGATACTGTTATTGCATTG
>JBEVXV010000971.1:0-2022 GCA_040505915.1 Sedimenticola sp.
TCATTCGAAGTGACTTGGGAATACATTTTCTGCAAAAGGTCAGAGGCTCTCCTGCGTTTTTCAATAAAATGCTATACGATTTGCTGGGGATGATTCGACAACTTGGAGCATGCACTTGGTTCATCACGCTCTCCGCCGCAGACCTCAAGTGGACGGACACCATACGAGTCATAGCTTGCCAGCGAGGCCAGATACTGGGTGATGAAGAGGTACATAATCTCTCTTGGGAAGAAAGGTGCACGTGGCTTCGTTCTAACCCTGTAACCGCTGCCCGTCACTTCGATCATAGGGTGCAACTAGTTCTGAAGCATGTACTGCTCAACCATCGTCTTAAACCACTTGGAAAGATCACAGATTACAAATATCGAATTGAGTTCCAACAACGTGGATCCCCACATGTTGGCTTGGGTGGAAGATGCTCCAAATTTTGAAACCAATTCAGAAGACGAGATACAAGCCTTTGTTGACAAGCATATCACATGCTCTATTCCAGGTGATGATGAGGATCTTTCTAATCTCTTGGGACATGTGCAAAAACACACACATTCTGTTGCATGCAGAAAACATGGGAAGAAATGCAGGTTCCATTTTCCACGGCCACTTGTAAGACGGACGATCGCAGCATCACCTCCAGCCGAGCCAGTCCCCTCCCATCAACAGGAGATATACACGGATACGCTACAAGATGTCCAGGAGCAACTAGAGAAACTAGACATAAACACGAACATGTCCTTTGACACACTGCTAGCAGAAGCCAATGTTTCTGAGGAGACGTACATACAAGCACTACTGTGGATTAAAACTGAAAGTGGGCAACCAGCAATATTACTGAAACGAAAACCTTGTGAAGTGTCAATCAACAGTTACAATTCTGTGTTGATAAAAGCATGGGAGGCCAACATAGATGCCCAGTTTGTAACAAATGTATACCAATGCGTAATGTATGTGGCGTCCTACATATCAAAGTCCGAAAAAACACTGGGAGACGTCCTCAAGGCTGTTAGTGAATCGGGACAACATTTGGGTCCAAAAGAGTCCATGAAGCATGTCGCAAAGAAATTCTTAACACACCGGGAAATCAGCGCACAAGAGGCAGTTTACCGACTATTGTCATTGCCACTGACCAGAGGCTCTCATCAAGTGATATTCATCCCAACAGACTTACCTGCCAACAGGACTCGGCTCTTTAAGCCGATGAAAGTGATTGAGGCACTTGAGGATGATGACCCTGATGTCTTTCAAACAAACATACTCGATCGCTACCAGGCTCGACCATCTGTGTTAGCACAACTTTGCCTAGCAGATTTTGCTTCTACATACTCAGTTTCATCAAGCCCACCAAAAGCCGACATACACCCAGACCTCACTGATGAGGAAGACAACGCAGAAAACACGCCATTACCGAAATCCATCAAGCTGAATAACGACTTGGGTCACATGGTTCTTCGAAAGACACCTGCCATTTTACGCTCACATCAGTTCTCTGAGACGAAAGACCCGGAACAGTATTACCATGCCCAGTTACTACTATACCATCCCTGGCGAGAGGAAACGGCAGATTTATGCCAATCAAACTATCGGACTTTCTACCTCAATAATCTACCAAAAGTTGCGGAAAATAGAGCACGGCATGAATATCACTCGGAAGAAGTGTCTGCAGCAGTGGATGATCTAGCAGAGTATGGAGCGCCCGAGGATGCCTGGGCAGATCTCGCTCCTCAGGCTGAGCAAGCAAGACATGATGACACACACGAAGGTACCCATCCTGATGCCAGCAGTGTCCTCAACGCCTTCGATACTAACCAGGACCGACAAGCTGCCAGAGACCTCGGCCTCATCCCGCATGAATATGTACATATTACGGAGAGATGACCAATCAGCAGTTGTTTCAGATGATACTCTCCCTAAATGCAGCTCAGGCACAGCTTCATAGGTTCATTGTAACCTGGTGCACCCACATGATGTTGACACACAAAAGCAACAGACCTGACCCTTTCCATATTTTTCTTACAGGCGGTGCAG
>JBEVXV010000972.1:0-10162 GCA_040505915.1 Sedimenticola sp.
TTTTTAGCTCAGGGCAGCATCTCCAGTGCGATGGGGAAGAGTGAGTCGCCGGAGACTGCGCCGCCATCGAGGGAGACCCAGAGGTCGGTATGGTCATGTAGCGCCTGATAGTAGTTGATCTTCGCTTCCAGGCGATTGATGAAGGCGACCTGCTCTCGTGCCGGCCAATCCTGCCAGCTGTCGAGTGACAGCTGCATCACTTCGCCAGTGTAGGGGAGGTCCTCTATATACTCGCGCATAAAGCCCATATCCGCCAGGTTTCCCTCTTGGCCACCTGCGGTGCGGGTGGTAGAGCCTAGTTGTTCGGGGTCGCGAGAGATGGTGGCGGCAAGGCTCTTCAGGTCGTTGAGAAAGTTGCGGGGTGACAGCAGCCCCTCTTCGGCGGTCTCCAGCACCTGCTTGAGAATGGAGTGGAGGTCGCTGAGCTGATCCCGGGTCAGTAGCACCCGTACGTCGAGCGTCTGGCGTTGTGGGTCGTTAAAGTCGCGATCCAGTAGCCAGGCATCAAAGACATTGGGGATCCGGTTATCTTTGCCCTTTTGTAGATAGCGCATGCGCAGGGCGTGGCCCAGTTTTGCCACCTTGGCCTGGAACTGGACTAACTGAGGTTCATCCTGAACCGGTTGCGCCTGCTCCGGCAGCGCCTCTTTTTGCGCCAAGTGCTGCTCTCCCCGCTGTCGTCCTGCACTGGCAATGGCGGTGATCTTTACCTGATCAGTGATCTGTTGGGCAAGGGCGTCTAGGACGCGGCCAAAGCGGTTAACATCACCGGTTTTCACGCCAAAATAGAAGCTGCCGATACCGGGGTAGTAGGAGAGATCGCGGTATTGGGATTCCGCCTGTTTGTGGTCGGCCATGGTGCTAGGCGTCAGCAGATGCAGTACTGACAGGGCGATACCCTTCTCTTGTGCCAGACGGCGCAGGGTGTCTGCACTGAGGCTGCTGCTGGAGAGGGGGTCGGTGGCATCACGCGGGCCTGCGTCGGTAATCAGTATCACATAACGTGCATCCTGTCCGTGCCAGTCGATATTGTCTATTGCCTGATAGATTCCGGCATAGCTGTCTTCGATGAACCCCTCACTTGAGACCGTGGCCGCCTTGAGGGTGGATACCGCCTGGAAAAAGCTCTCCTCGCTCTCGCCCTGCCGCAGAGAGACGTAATTGTGGGTAAGGTATTCCAACTGGGGGGCTACCTCGGTGTTGTCACGAAATGCCACCAGACCAAAGCTGACATCGCCACTTAGATCCTCACGGGTGATGGTGTCGTAGATCTTACGCATCGCCTCCCGGGTACGGTCGATATAGGGATCCATGGAGAGGGTGGAGTCGATAACAAAGACAACGCCTGAGCGGAAAGGCGGGAGCTCAGGCACTACAGACTTCTCCTCGGTGACCGCCGGTTCTGTTTTGGCGGGTTGGCTCGCTTGCGGCATCTGTAGTGGAACGCTGGAGACCTGGAGAACACGCGCCTGTTCATTGCCGAGGTAGACATCCTCGTGATCGCGAATGGGTACCAGATAGAACTCTTTAAGAATATCAATGTGAGTGGCTGGCTGAATGGCGACCACGGGTGACTCCAGAGGCAGATTACCACTCTCTGCCGCTTGGTAGAGGGCCTGATATTGGCTTAGATCGGGAGCCACCAGTAGCGGCTCGATCGATGCTTTGTCGCGGAAAAGCAGTGCACGGTCATGACCTACCGGATCACGGAAGGCGACTGTTAGCCCCTGGTTCCAGGAGATCAGCTGCGCTTCGGGAATCCAGCCGCTGATTTTTCCGTGCCGATTGACGCCCACCTGAACCCAGGTGTGGTCACCATGGGTCTGGCGGGCGTAGAGGTAGTAAGCGGTAAACGGCACCGTGTTGCTACCCTCTGTGGCGGCGGGCTCACTGAAAATCTGGCTACCCGGTATCACCAGGGCGCGCTGAAACAGGGACTGTTTCCCCTCCATCAGTAGCGGACGGAGCGGTTCCTGGGCATTTATCGGGCTGCTGAGAACCATGAGGAGGGCCAGGAGCCAAAGGGTAATCTGTTTTAGTGACATGAGATCTGTTTCCTAACGGTCATTTCCAGTTGAGCAGTAGGCGTTGGGCATCGTTATCGCCGGATGCGGCCGCCGCTTCGGTGGTGCTGCGTAGTGCGGAGAGCCGCTGTTCGGCCTCGGCAAGTCCACCCTCTGCCGCACGCCTGTACCACTTGTAGGCCTGTGATGGATCGGCTGCCTCCAGTAGATCACCCTCACCGGTGAAGTGGGCGGGGTCATTCATCTCTCCAAGCTTCAGTGCTGATCTGTCGTGCCCCTCACGGGCAGAGAAGAAGTAGAGAAGGAAGGCGTCGGTATGTTTCTCCTGTTGCTGGAACAGGAGGGCTTTGTGGTAGAGCTTCTCGTAATCGGTAGCGTCTGCTGTGTTGCGTACAGCTGCGATCAAGGTACGGGCGGCCTCTCCATCGGGCAGGTTCAGGGTGACTTTGAGTGGCGGCTCTGCAGGCTGTTGCGGCGCTATGGTCGGTAGCGGCTGCTGCTCTACTTTCGTCTTTTCAACCGGTTGGGGTTCTGGTATCTGAACCTCAATGGTCTCTTTTTTCTCGTCAGGGCGAGCCTCCCCCACTATTGGCATGCGCTCTATCGGAGCAATCTCTGGTCTGTTGTCTTGCGCTACCAGCGGCGTCTTGGGGGACTTATTCAGCGGAAAGGTGAAGGCCAGGTAGCCGACGCCGGCAACGGACAACAGCATCAGCGCAAAGCGAATACGTCCATTGCCTTTTTTTTTAACATCCCGAGTGAAGTCACTCGGTAGTTTGGGACTGTCTATAGTCATACTATCGGCGCTGAATGGAGTCGTTATAAGAGAGAGGAACAGTGCCTTTCAGGCAGTTTTACGAAGGGTCGTTATTATCGTGTTCTTAGAACCTCTACGTTGTGTAACTACTCAGCGGCCCCTGTTACGAGGCTATTTTTACCAGGGGTCGGAGTCGATTGCGATGAAAATCAGTGCATTTACCCACAATCTCACCGCAATCGACCCCGAGCACCTACTGAATAGTTACTACGTTGTAGACATTTCACCAGAAGAGGACAGCAAAATCTACCGCTGATCTATGATCATGACAGAAATTTCTGCTGTGTCACGCTGGATTACTACTTCAATCGTCGTTCAGTGTATAGGCCATATTGTAGTTGATCAGCATTGGACAGCTGATTCCAGTGGGTGGTTTAGGCAGGGGAAGAGAGGCGTTTACCGCCTGTTTTGCTGATCGTTTCAATAGCTTGTGTCCACCCGATGCCTTGAGATTTTCAACTGAACCATTACACCCCAGAGTGAAGGTCACCTTTATGCTCCCTTCTAGATTCTTTCGTCTTGCTGCCTTCGGATAGGACTTATTTTCTTCGATGCGGGCCAGCAGGTTGGCGAGAAAATGATCTTTAGAGACGGGCGCTTGCTGTGGTAATGGGGTTGGCGGACTCTCTTTTACCGGCGCAGCCAGATATCGTTCCACAGGGGGTGGTGATGGCAGAATCTCCTCTGGTTCAGATTGGGTATCCGTTTCTTGGGTGGGCTCAGGCTCAGGTTTAGGCTCAGGTTTAGGTTTTGCCACGGGTTTGGGCTTTGGTTTAGGCTTAGCCACCGGTTTTGGCTTTGGTTTAGGCTCCTGCTTAGGCTTAGGTACAGGTTTGGGCTTTGGTTTAGTCTCCTGTTTCAGCTTAGGTTTTGGCTTTGGGGTGACCACAGCTTGAGGTTGGGGGGGTGGCTGAAAAGTCAGGCGGACATGGGTGGTCTTGGCGGTATCAGGTGTTTTTACCGTGGCACGGACAGGTCGGTTGAGGAGTTGGCTCGCCACCAACACATGGATCAGCAAGGAGGCGGCAATGGCGAGCAGTCTCCAGTTCAGGTCATGCCGATTCATGGCCTTTCGGTAAGAATGTCGAGGGACTCTGCCCCCGCCTGACGGGAGGCGTCAATCACCTGAACACCGAGGCCGAAGTGCGCTTCGTGGTCACCGCGCAGGCGCACGAAACGTTTGCCGGGTGCATGGAGTGCGCCACTGAGTGTCTGCTTTAGATGCGCTGCTGCAACGGCTGTCCCCTCCACCAGGATATCTCCAGCCGGTGTCACGGTGACCTCTACAAAGCCCTCATCATCTGCCTGTTTTGCAGTGACCGCCTCCGGCAGGTCGATATTGATGCTTTCGTCCTCGATAAAGTGGGCGGTGAGCATAAAAAAGACCAGCAGTAGAAAGACGATGTCGATCAGCGGTGTCAGATTGAGCACGACATTGGAGTGTCGGCGCCGTTCACACCCCATCAGTAATCTCCTCCCAGTGGTGTGGCTCCTCTGTTTCGGAGGTGGAGGCCGGATGTTCACGGCGCTCCAGCAGCAGGGCGATACAGCTCTCCATTGAGTGGTTACGACGTTCCACCACCCCTTCCAGAAAGTGGAGCAGAATCAGCAGGGGAATGGCGACAGCGAGGCCGACACCGGTGGTGATCATCGCCTCCCAGATGCCACCAGCGAGGGCTTGGGCATCAACCTTCCCCCCCGCCTGCTCAATCACCATAAACGCCTTGATCATGCCGGTGATGGTGCCGAGGAGCCCCAGTAGTGGCGCGGTATTACCGAGTATGCCGAGTGTACGCAGGCCAAACTCCATTCGCTGCAGCTGTTGGGCGCGGACTCTGACGCCGACACCCTGGAGATCTTTTACCCCCTGCCGGTCGGCATCGACCATTGCCTGGACAATCAGTGCCTCAGGGCCTTTTAGTCCATTGACCTGTTGTGCCGCATCGGGTTGTTCCAGCAGTCGATCCAGTTGGGTCAGTAGTAGTTTGGGTAGGCGGGCCAGACGAAGAAAGAGAGCGTAGCGTTCGAGGACGATAGCTAAACCAATGCTGGAGTAGGCGGCAAGAATCCACACCACCACGCCCCCTTTGGTAAACAGTTCTTCAAAATTCATGGAGCAACCCATCCCATGGCGGTGCCGGTGCCCAGAAGAAGGAGCAGGCCGACGCTGGTATTTTCCAGGGTGGTTTGCCACTGGCGTAGATGGTGACGGACCTGCTCACCGAAGTGGGCCACCCCAAAGGCAAAAATCAGGGTGGGAATGATGATGGCACCGATGCCAAAACCAAGGCCGAGAGAGAGCCCCGCCAGCATACTGGCAGTGGTCGCTGCCGCGAGGACGACCGTGGTGAGGGGGGCGCAGGGGTTGAGTGCCATACCCATCCCCATGAGGAAGAGTCCGGCAGGGAGGGTATTGATCTCCTTGTGATTATTTTGTTTTTTTGAGGCCCCGGCTATGGCTATCTCCATCGCCTTTGATCCATGTACGGAAATTTTGGTGGCGATAGATTTACCTTTGCTTGCCTTCCCGCGATCACACTGCACAGGCGGGTAACGTCGGCGCCAAAGGATAGAGAGCGCCACCAGGATAGTGCCGCCACCGAGCAGCCAGCGCACCCAAGGTGCGTCGATCCACTGCTGGGCTATCAGTCCGGCCCATCCTGCGGCTGCACCCAGTAGGGCGTAACCGCTCATGCGGCCGAGGGAGAAGGGCAGTAGCAGGCGCCAGGCGTTGCGGATGCCTCCCTCTGTTGCGGTAAACACCGGCCCCAGGTAGGGGAGACAGGTGATGTTGCAGGGGCCGGCGCCAAAGCCGAGACCCAACAACAGGGCAGCGCTAAAGCTGAGTACAACCGGCTCCAGGGGGGTCATGTCGTTTTTACCTTCTTATCTCTGTCGCGGGTTACCGGCGGGCTCTTCTCCCACTGATTCTGCGCCCTCTTACGTGATTTGAAGTATTGAGGGCTGGCACTGAATACCGGAATAGTGGCGTATTTCAGCTGTAGCACATCCTTGTCAGGACAGAACTCGACACAGCGGCCGCAGAGGGTGCAGTCTTCGAAGGTGACATCCTTTTTCTCCATCTCGGTGTGGATCTCCTGGATATCCATCGGGCAGGCTTTGGCGCAGATACCGCATTTGTCACAACGTGGAGTGGCATTTTTTACCAGTCGCAACAGCCCCAGTTTTCTGAAGACGGCGTGGAGCGCCAGCATCGGACAGATACGGCAGAAGGGGAGTCGCACGGTGAGGGATAGGGCGATCATCAGGCCAAACATCAGGTCGCCCAGAATTGAGAACACCAGAGTGGTGGTGTTGGTGGTGTCGACGAAGAGCTGGCCGGTATCACCGTTGGCCAGAGTCGTCAGAAAACGGCTGGGGCAGATTCTACAGAAGGTGTCACCGAAGTCGTGGTTGAGCCAGCCTAGGCCGGTAAGTAGGGGGAAGAAAAACACCAACACCACCAGTATCACCCACTTTACCGGTCTGATCTTTTCCACCAGACCCGGCTCCAGAGACTCTCTGCGCTGCAGTCCGAGCTTTTGGCTTAGCAGATGGAGGAGTTCCTGGAAACTGCCCAGAGGGCATATCCAGCCACAGAATGCCTTGTTGAGAAAGACAAACAGCAGCAGAAAGGTGCCCAGGGTGATCAGGGTCGGCATCACCCCCATCAGAATATTACCGCCATCGGCGATAATCGGGCCGAGTCGGTGATCCATTTGATGCTGGAAAGGTATCAGAGTGCAGAGATCTGAGCCGTTGTGATCATAGGCGCAGCTAAGGGCAGGTAGCGCACCGCTGAGCTTGTCGGCCAAGTAGTAGGCACCGAAACTGCTGCCATAGACCAGAATAGCAAAGGCGCTGAGCTGAACCAGTTTGCGGATAACCGAGAGATTTTTTATCGGGTTCATGACGCCCCCCTCTTGCCTGTTTTGCGAACGCGACCGATAAAGCCCCCGGCCAATAGACCGATAGCGGTGACAGTAACGCCGAGACTGAGGGATTTCCAATGCTGTGGGTTAACGCGATACTCGGCGCTGAGCAGGGTCTGATACTCAGTGCCTCCGTTTGCGTATGCCGCGCTGACAGTGAACTCGGCGCTGCGCTTGTCGCGCTCCCCTTCAACGATGTTTGGGAAATCGTTAGGTATATGGAATTGCACCAGACCCTTGGTATCGGAGATGCTTTCTATCCGACTGCCGTTGGCGGTCTCCATCACAACAGGTACCCCTGACAGGAGGGTCTCTTTAAACCTTACTGAAAATGCCCACTCTTGATCAGAGTGGTAGCGATAGTGACCGCGGGGGATAGGGGCGGGAACCACCTCAAACTCAGTCTTAACTGCAGCGGAGAGCCGGGTGGGACTCTCACCGCTGGGTTTTCCTCGCAAATATTCGTAACGGATGATCGCCTCTTTCAGATTCCCCCAATCCTTCTCCGCCACGATAGCGTGGTAGTTATCCATGCCGGTGGAGGGAATGGTAATTTCTCCCATCTTCGCTTCCAGTGGTTGCGTTGAGAGGTCGGGTTTCCAGAGTTGAATGACCGCACCCTCGGCATTGCTGAAGGTGAACTGTTTTGGGCCACGGCGGTGCTGCTGATGTTGCTTATTATTGGATGGGCTCTGCTTCTCGGCACCGGCAGTTGGTGTCTGGGCTACGGCGCCCATAGGGGCGCTGGCCAGTGCAGAGGCCATGAGAAGGGCAAGCGGTATGATGCGCTTGGTCATGGCGGTTTCTCCCTTAGAAGGTGTAGGTATAGGTCAGCATGGCGCTACGGGGGGCACCTGCTGAGTAGCTCTTGCTACTACCGCTACCCTTCACTTCGGTGGCATAGCGTTTGTCGAACAGATTGTCGATATTCAGGTCGAGGCTGTGAGACTCCTTTTCGTAGCCGACCATGAGGCTGGTCAGAAAGTCGTAACCACCATAGGTCTCGGCATTGGAGTTGTCGGTGTAATACTCACCCCAGCTGTCCGCCTGCAGGCGTGCCTTCCAGCCCGTCGGGTGGTTGTAGTCGAGGCTGACGTTAAACTGGTGTTTGGGGACGTAGGGGAGATAGTTGCCGCTACGGTCAAAAGTGCCGGAGCTACTAACGACCTCCATGAAGTCAGTGAAGGTGTAGTCGCTGTAGGCGTAACCTGCACCGAGCCACAGGTTATCCATGAGGCGCATATCTCCGCTTAGCTCCAGACCCTTTTTCAGGGTCTCGCCGGCGTTCTGGAACTCGGTCTGGTAGCGGCTGACCTGTACCGAGATGATCTCGTCACTCACCGTGGTGCGATAGAGGGAGAGGTCCATTTTCCACTCTTTGGCGCGCCCTTTCAGTCCGATCTCAAAGTTGCGCGCAGTGGCTGCGTCGAGGCTGGTGTTTGACTGGATCTCGCTTTCTGAGGGCACTTGGCCAGACTGCGCGATGGCACCAAAGAGATTGAACTGGTCATTGAGTGCGTAGGTGATGCCGAGCTTGGGTGAGAAGAGCTTGAAGGTGGTATCAGTGTTGATGGTGGCGACATCTGCTGTGTACGTTCCCGCAGGTATCCCGCCGTAGTTGTACTTGGTGTAGGTGTTGCTGTGAATATCGAAGTTCATGACATCGTAGCGAAAGCCGATGTCCATGGTGGTGCGCTCATTGGGTCGCAGTGTCTCTTGGAGAAAGAGACCGTAGAGGGTGTTGGTGGCGCTTTCACTCTCCATCAGGCTACCGATACGGTCTGATGCAGTCTGGGTGGCTCCGTTCTCAATATCCCAATACTGATATTTTCTGGACTCATCGGTCTTGTCGAGGCGTGCGGTGACACCGCCGACCAGGGTGCTCTCACCCAGCAGGTTATGATTGTAGCTAAACTCCAGATCGGTGCCGAAGACATGGGTGCCCGGATTGTCATTGATACCACCGGTGACCGGGTGGAAGTGATCCCAGGTGTTGACGTAGACCCGAGGCTTAAAGGTGATGTCTCCGATCTCCTGCTCGTAACGGGAGTTGAAGAACCAGATGGTGGAGTAACGGCCGCTGTTCTGGAAGGCGTTGCTGGTGTTGTGCTGCTCCCCGGTCTGTTTGTAAGTCTCGAACTCGGCCTCTGTCATTGATGTTGGCAACTGCAGATCGGCCTGGGTGTAGCTCAGTTCGCTCTCCAGAGTGGCATCGTCATCCATCATCAGGCCATGTTTGAAGCTGATCTGTTGGGTGTCAAATTTGTTCCAGTCGCGCCAGTTGTTGTTGGTCTCACGGTGAGAGGCGGTGATGGAGTAGGCGTTGTTGTCGTCAATGTCGCCACCGATACGGGCGTGCAGGTTCTTGGTGCCGAAGCCCCCGATACCGGCCTTCACACGTTGCTCATCGGTATCGAATACCGATTTTGAGATCACCTGGATGGTACCGCCGGCAGAGCCGCTACCGTAGAGTGAACCGGGACCCTTGGTGACCTCAATGCGCTCAATGTCCTGGGTATCGATAAAGTCAAAGCGGGAGAAGCTGTCCGGGTCGGTCATGGGTACACCGTCACGGATCACCATGATCTCGCGCACACCGTAGTTCGCTTTCTGCCCCGCACCACGGATGATCAGGCGCGTGGAGTAGCTGCTGCTCTTGCTGTCGATCAACACGCCGGGTATGCCCTGTATGGCATCCTTGATGTTGAACATTCGTTTTTTGTCGATCAGCGCTTGGTCGATCACCGTGATGGCGGCAGGTACCTCCTTGGTACCCCGTTCGATGCGCGAAGCGGTGACGCTGATGGTGTCCAGCGCCTCATCGGTGCCAGTGGCCTCTTCAGCGTGAGCACTCTGTAGGCTGCCGTAGCTTAGAGTCAGCAGTATGGCGGTGGTCAGTGGTGTGAGCCGGTGTTGTTTAGGGAGGGAGGCCTTTTTCATCAGATTACTACCTTGTTTTTTTGCTGTTTAATTGCCCAATTACCGATCAGAAAGCTGGCGTATTTAGCTATTTTGGATGCTGGATATTTACAGATAGGAAGAGATGATGCAAGGGAGTGGCTGTGATAAATATCAATAAAAACAACTAGATATGTTATATGGCATGATCTCTGTGTGATATCACGCATTTCTTTACACAAGTGCCAGCAGGGCCAGAGGTGCCTTAGTGGATAAATTCCCTATGTAGGTTCTGCTGGTAACTATTCAGTAACTTCTCAAAAAGTCCGAGCCATAGGGGTGCAGTAACCCCTTTTCAGGAGACGCGGTGAATAGATCCCGGTACGCTCACAGCAGCATCCCTGCTGCTGTGCGTCCTGAAAAGGCATCACTGCACCCCAAGCCCAGCTGCATAGTTACCCCACAGCAAGCTCTATTTGAGAAAACTAAGG
>JBEVXV010000973.1:0-3579 GCA_040505915.1 Sedimenticola sp.
AACAGCCGCTCCAGCCCTTGCCGGTCTGCCCCTTCGATCCTTACCTCTGCATTCAGTGAAAAGCCACCTCCGTTCTGCCATGTCTGCATCTCATCATCTGATGTGAGCAATCCACGCCGAACGAACAGGCTCAGTACCCGTTTTCTGATCTTTTTCTGGGCTTGATGAATAACTTCATCGCTCAATCCTGTAGCTTCGTAGAACTGCAGCCCCTCATCTGTTTGGGCAAAGAGGCCATCGATCATGCAACTATGGTAGTGGAGGTGAGTATTGAGCGATGAGCCAAAACGGTGGATATAGGTGACTCCTCCGTATTTGGCCGCAGGTGGGGCATCGGGGCACTGCTCACGCAGGGTACGCTCTATGACCCGCAATCCAATTTGTAAGACGCGCCCGGTCAGTTCTGCATCCTGAAGCATCGCCACTCCTGTGCATCCATGCACCCGTGGCATACCGTACATCCTGTATCATCGCCACTCCTGTGCATCCATGCACCCGTGGCATACCGTACATCCTATATCATCGCCACTCCTGTGCATCCATGCACCCGTGGCATACCGTACATCCTGTACATAAATAGCGTAACCGCTTCGGTAGGGTAATTACCCACTGCCTTACCGGCACTTGCGGGAAGAGATGATCGACTAGGTGGGCGGCGGTTTCGGCCATGCGCTTGGTGTTACAGGAGGGGCATACACCCCGTCCTTTGCATGAATAGGCGATCAGGTAATCTTCACCGCACTCGTCGCAGCGGGCACGAGCAAAACCATGTGCCAATATCCCGCATTCCAGAAACTTTCGCAGATCCCGTTCTACATGCTGGGGGATAGGATCATAATCCGGGTTGGCTTCTCGTGTATTGCTCAGCCATGTCTCCAGGTGGTGCTGCACCGCCTGGTAGGTTGCCGTGCGCTCTGGTCTTCGGCGCTGGTATACGCGGGCTTCCGGGGTTGGCTTTGAGTAACGCTGAGCAGCGCAAGCAGACATCCTTGTCGTTCCTGTTGATTGGTTTTTACTCAATCATAGAGAACGTAGAAAGAACCATCAAGAGAGAAACTGTGCAGTTACGCGAAAGTTGTAGCGACTGGAGGTGGTAGTCAAGCCTCAAGGGTTTGCCGATCCACTTTTATAGGTTGGAATTTCTATCCTAATTTCAGACATATCGAGGGGGCTAAATCGACCAACAAAAACAAACTGCAAAGTTCAATCTGAAAACCACCTATCAGTAATACTTAAATAAAGTAGTTATAAATCAATTTGGCGTACCAATAGAGCTGGTCTGTGCCGATATTCAGGCGGTTGAAATCAGTAACGCCTCTCTGGTGACCCTCAACTTTACCCTTCAGTTTATCCCCGTGGCAGAGCGCCTGGCGCTGCTGCAAAAGATCTATCGCGGACTTCAGCCCCACGGCGTACTGGTACTGTCGGAAAAGATCACTTTTGAAGACCCGGAAGAGGAGCGGCTGCAGATGGAGATGCACCACGCCTTCAAGCGCCCAACGGCTACAACAACCTGGAGATAAGCCGCAAACGCAGCGCCCTCGACAACGTGTTGATACCAGAGACACTGAAAACGCACAGAGAGCGTCTGGGTGAAGCCGGTTTCAACCAGCTCAACCTCTGGTTTCAGTGTTTCAACTTCGTCTCACTGGTTGTCCGTAAGTGATCGATTACACTCCACTACTACAGCAGATGCGCGGTACTCCCCTGGAGCGCTGGGGAGAACGCCTCCCGGAACAGATGGAAACGGTGCTAAAACGGGATCGGCATGGTGATTTTGCCCGTTGGCTTGATGCCATCGAGCAGCTCCCACCCTCACCACCCGGCACTATCGAGCTAAATCAGGCATCGGTGGGTATAGCCGGCAGCGACGGACTAAGCGATGAGCAGTCGGCTCAGGCCAGACAGCTGCTCAAAGAACTCCACCCGTGGCGCAAAGGCCCTTACCGGCTCCATGGAATCGATATTGATACCGAATGGCGCTCAGACTGGAAATGGGATCGGCTGGCAAAGCGGATCACGCCGCTCACCGGCCGCACTGTACTGGATGTGGGCTGTGGTAACGGCTACCACTGCTGGCGTATGGCGGGGGCCGGCGCCGACCTTGTCATCGGCATCGATCCGACGCAACTGTTCCTTGCCCAGTTCCTCGCTGTCCGCCACTTCCTCGGGGAGAGTTATCCGGTTCACCTGCTGCCTCTGGGCATAGAGCAGCTGCCGGCCAATCTGCAAGCGTTCGATACTGTCTTCTCCATGGGTATTCTCTACCACCGCCGATCACCCATCGACCACCTCTATGAGCTTAAGGGCTCTGCACCAGGGAGGCGAGCTGGTGCTTGAGACGCTGGTGATCGAAGGCGATGCGGGAGAGGTGCTGGTGCCCGACGGTCGCTATGCCAAGATGCGTAACGTCTGGTTTATCCCCACCCCGGCAACACTCTGCGGCTGGCTGCGCCGTTGCGGTTTCAGGAACCTGCGACTGGTCGATGTCACCACCACCACAGTGGAGGAGCAGCGGAGAACCGAGTGGATGCAGTTTGAGTCTCCCTCCGACTACCTCGATCCCACCAACCCACAGCTGACCATAGAGGGCCACCCCGCCCCGCAGCGGGCGATCATACTGGCGGAATCACCTTGAGCAAAGCTCAAGACCTATCGTGAACAGGATCACCCCTGGGGCCGATTTCCTGGTTGTCCCTGAAATTTAGCCGGAAATGAACGCGAATGGTCCCAGAGTTGGTCTTTCATTGTGGGCCAAGTTTTAACCAGCAAATTTATGTAAACCTCAGCAGCAAATGGCGATGATAGTTTGACAAAATACGGGGCATCCAACCCAGCGTTGTTGTATAGAAATGTCAAATGTTCTTCTGTTGTCCCGAAGTCGGCAGGATTTGTACAAAGCCCAACAGCCCGCCATTTACTTTGTATGGCGTCTATAATGTCGCGTCTTTCTTGGGTTAATTTGGTAAGTTTTGTCATCGTCGATGACCCTTTATTTTCAAATATCGGTTCGTGCCATGTGGGCGAATCTTGACGCCCTGGCGCTTTAGGATTTGACGGACGCCCTCATGAGATAGGCTATACTTAGACGCCAACTCCCGTAGGCTTGCGCCGTTACCGTATTCATCGACAATGGATTTATAGCGCTCGGCTTTGTTCATTAGTGGATATCCTTAAGCGTTTTTAAGTTAAATCCGAAAACTAAATTCACCCCAACAATTACGGCAATTACAGCGATCAAAACGGACCATGCATCAGGAACAAAGGATGCTGTGGTAAATAAAATTTATCTATATGTGAAGTATGGGCTAATGAATACATAGATACTCAGCTGAATTGCTCAATGTGTGCAAAGTTTACCAGCATGTGTTATTTTAAAAAATATACTAAAGTACCTATCACAATAGTAGGGAATATTCTCTAAGCTGCTTATCGGAGAGATGGATTCCAGTAGTTGGACAGGGCTAAGGGAAGTTTAAGTGTCTTCTGCAGCCCTTTCAAGGTCGCATTGTAACTCATTAATATTTATACTTAATTTTAGATGTTGCTTGGATTTTTCTGAGAAATTCGTCGAAATCG
>JBEVXV010000974.1:0-17792 GCA_040505915.1 Sedimenticola sp.
GTATCCATAGTAAAGTAGCCGATACCAATGGAGGGGATGGCCAGCATCACCAGTGGCACCCACACCACCTTTGGTGACTCATGGAGGTGCGCTTTGGCATGCTCATCACGAGGACCTTCGCCGTGGAACACCAGGAAGAACATACGGAAGCTGTAGAGCGCGGTAATAAAGACGCCCATCAGAACGGCCGCGTAGGCGTAGCCTGAGCCTGCAATATTAGAGTGGTGTACCGCCTCGATAATGGCATCTTTGGAGAAGAAGCCGGAGAAGCCGGGGAAACCAATCAGTGCCAGCGAACCGATCAGAGAGGTCCAGTAGGTCCAGGGCATGTACTTTCTGATACCGCCCATGTTGCGGATATCCTGATCATGGTGCATACCGATGATCACTGAGCCTGCAGCCAGGAACAACAGCGCCTTGAAGAAGGCGTGGGTCATCAGGTGGAAGATACCTGCTGCGTAGGCAGAGACACCCAGGGCCACCATCATGTAACCGAGTTGCGACAGTGTTGAGTAAGCCACCACCCGTTTAATATCGTTCTGAACAATACCGATCAGGCCGGTAAAGAAGGCGGTAGTCGCACCAATCACCAGGACAAAGGTCAGTGCTGTCTCTGAAAACTCATAGAGCGGCGACATACGCGCCACCATAAAGACACCGGCGGTTACCATTGTAGCGGCGTGAATCAAGGCTGAAATGGGTGTTGGGCCTTCCATTGAGTCGGGCAGCCACACATGCAGCGGAACCTGAGCTGATTTGCCCATAGCACCCACAAACAGGAGGATGCAGATCACGGTCATCAATGACCAACTTGTGTCACCCCAGATCTGTATCTGTGTATTGGCAAAGTTAGGTGCCTGAGCAAACACTTCAGCATAGTCGAGACTATTGAAGTACATGGCAACGGCAGCGATGCCGAGAATAAAGCCAAAGTCACCGACACGGTTAACCAGGAACGCTTTAAGGTTGGCGAACACCGCCGTAGGGCGGACAGACCAGAAACCAATCAGCAGGTAGGAGACCAGACCCACAGCTTCCCAGCCGAAGAAGAGCTGCATGAAGTTGTTGGACATCACCAACATCAGCATGGAGAAGGTAAAGAGGGAGATGTAGCTGAAGAAGCGCTGGTAGCTGTTGTGACCGGCCAGGCTATCTTTTGGCCAATTCTCTTCATCATGAGCCATGTAGCCGATGGTGTAGATATGCACACAGAAGGAGACAAAGGTGACCACAACCAGCATCACTGCTGTGAGCTGATCCACCAGGAAGCCGACCTCCATACGCAAGCCGTCACTCACCATCCAGACATAGAGAGACTCGTTGTAGACCTGCAGGTTACCGCTAATAAAACCAAGCAGTACGTAGATCGAAAGCAGTACCGACGTTCCGACACCGATACTGGCCACCCAATGGGCACCGCTACGGCCGATCTTACTGCCAAAGAAACCGGCAATAATTGCACCAAACAGGGGCGCCAGCACGATAAGGAGATATATCTTTTCCATGCTTAACCCTTGAGCCTGTCCAGATCGTCAACATTGATAGAGCAGCGGTTACGGAACAACACCACCAAGATGGCCAAGCCGATAGCCGCCTCGGCAGCGGCAACCGTCAGGATAAAGAAGACAAACACCTGACCCGCCAGATCGCCATGAAAGTGAGAGAAGGCGATAAAGTTCATATTCACCGCAAGCAGCATCAACTCGACACACATCAGCAGGATGATGATGTTCTTGCGGTTAAGGAAGATCCCGGCGACGCTGAGCGAAAAAAGGGCTGCGCCTAGGATCAGAAAATCGGAAAGTGCGATCATAACGGCCTTATCACTCCTCTGTGTCCATCTGTACCACACGTACACGGTCGGCGGCTTTAACAAGCACCTGCTGTGATGGGTTCTGGCGCTTGGTCTCGGGACGTCTGCGCAGTGTTAGTCCAATGGCGGCAATAATCGCTACCAGCAGAATGACAGCTGCAATCTCAAACGGATACATATAAACGGTATAGAGGACACTACCCAGTTCCTCTGTATTGTTATAGCTGGCAGGCTGAGGTAGTGGCGCAGAGACCTTGTCGAGACCAAAGTTGCCAGGGCCAACCACCAGGAACATCTCTATCGCCATGATAAAGGCCACTAAGGCACCAACGGGTAGATACTTGATAAACCCCGCCCGCATGGTTTCTGTATCGATATCCAGCATCATCACCACAAACAGGAACAGCACCATCACCGCACCGACATAGACAAGCACCAGTACGATGGCGAGAAACTCAGCTTCTGCCAGCATCCAGATACCTGCACTACTGGCAAACGCGAGTACCATGAACAGTGCCGAGTGAACCGGATTACGCCGGGTGATTACCATCGTTGCCGCATACAGCAGGATGGCAGAGAACACATAAAAGACAAACAGTTGGAAAGTCATCTGGTCATCCAGTCCTATAATTTTGAGTCAACGCATTCATTAGCGATACTTGGCCTGTGCAACGATATCGTCAGATATCTGGCTCTCGTATTTATCACCGACAGCCAACAGCTTCTCTTTGGTCATCACCGCATCCTCACGATTCTCGAAGTGATATTCGTAGAGCCGGGTCTCAACGATTGCATCGACGGGGCACGACTCCTGGCAATAGCCACAGAAGATGCACTTAAACAGGTCGATATCGTATCGAGTAGTACGGCGTGAGCCATCATCACGAGGCTCAGCCTCAATGGTAATCGCCGCCGCTGGACAAGTTGCTTCGCACAATTTACAAGCGATGCAGCGCTCCTCTCCATTTTCATATCGACGCTGAGCATGAAGCCCACGGAAACGCGGAGAGATCGGCGCCTTCTCCTCCGGGTACTGTACCGTAAATTTCTTACGGGGCAGGTAGCTGAAGGTTAGTCTCAGACCTTTTATCAGTTCCAGCAGGAACAGACTTTTGAAGTAGTCACGCAACATATTCATCTGTCATCCCACTCAATCAAACCACCAGGGTAGCTGGTAGACAACCGCCACACCCACTACAAGAATCCAAACGATGGTAATGGGAATAAACACTTTCCATCCCAATCGCATTATCTGGTCGTAACGATAGCGCGGGAATGTGGCGCGCAGCCAGAGGAAGAAGAAACCAACAGCCACTGTTTTAATAATCAGCCAGATGAAACCAGGCACCCAGTCGAACATCGGACCCAGCAGCGGTATACCAAGGAAAGGTGACAACCAGCCACCGAGGAACAGCACCACAGTCAGCGCTGAAATCAGGATCATATTGGCATATTCGCCTAGGAAGAAGACCGCGAACGGCATTCCGGAGTACTCAACATGAAAACCGGCAACAATCTCTGACTCACCCTCGGCAACATCGAAGGGGGCACGGTTGGTCTCAGCAACACCCGATATAAAGTAGATAATAAATAGCGGTAACAAGGGCAACCAGAACCAGTCGAGGAATCCGGCACTCCCCTTCTGGGCATTAACGATATCACCCAGGTTAAGACTACCGGCCGCGACCAATACACCGACCAGAGCAAAGCCCATTGCAATTTCGTAGGAGACGATCTGCGCCGCTGAGCGCATGGCACCAAGGAAAGCGTATTTGGAGTTGGATGCCCAGCCAGCAATGATGACACCGTAAACACTCACTGAGGTGAGTGCCAGTATATAGAGCAGACCCGCGTTAATGTCAGCCAGTACCAGCTCTTCATTGAACGGAAAAACAGCCCAGGCTGCCAGCGCTGGACCCAAGGTCAGCAACGGAGCAAGCAGGAAGAGAACTTTGTTGCCATTGCCAGGGATCGTGATCTCTTTAAACATCAGCTTTACGGCATCGGCAATCGGTTGTAGCCAACCCTTGGGGCCGACCCGGTTGGGACCGATACGCATCTGCATATAGCCGATAAGCTTACGCTCGGCATAGGTAAAGTAAGCGACACAGAGCATCAGTGGCAACACAATCACAACAATCTTGAGCATTATCTGAATAATGATCAGATTTTCGCCCAGCCACTCCCAGAGACTAATCAATGCATCCATCGGTTTATGCCTTCTCCAGGGTGACTTCACCAAACTGACTACCCAGCGATTCAGTACCCACCAAAGCGGCAGGAACGCGGACACAACCGTCCGGTACGCTGGAATCTATGACCACCGGCAGTTGCGCCTGCCCACCATCCTGGGTTACCGATGCACTATCACCCTCACTCAGCCCTACTTTGGCGGCTTCTGACGCATTGATATAGATGGCTGGTTTAATTGCATCCTTGGTCTGCTGTAGCGCAGTTGCCCTGCGAACCAGGGGATCAACTGAATAGAGAGGTACATCACCAATGCGGGTTAAACCGTTATCGGAAACACGCCTCTCTGTAATCTCACTCTTTTGCATTGCGTTATCGGGCTGCCGATCGCCTACGACCGCTCTCGCCTCCTCCAATACATCACTGGAGCTGGTGTGGTCGAAGCCCTTCAGATCGAGCTGATTACCGAGCACCCGGAGAATCTTCCAAGCGGGGCGGGTATTGCCTTTGGGGCTGACCGCACCGGCGAAGGACTGCCATCCGCCTTCGGCATTAATATAGGTGCCAGAGGTCTCAGCATAAGCTGCCATTGGCAGGATCACATCGGCCGCCGCTTCGAGGTTTACACTGCGGAATGCACTCAGTGCAAGAACAAATTCTGCCTCATCAAACGCTTTTGACGCTTGCGCTGGGTTAGCAAAATCGTAAGCCGGTTCAGCCCCGATTAGCAGATAGCCTTTGAGCGGCTGCTCCAGCATCGCCTGGGCATCTTTTCCCGAGCCGGACACCATACCCATAAGGGCAGCACCTGTACTGTTAGCCGCTTCGGGCAGATACCCCAGGGTGGCGCCACTGGCTTCAGCTATGGCACTGGCCAGAGAACTAAGTAGAGAGAAGTCGGCGTGAGCTACTGCCATACTGCCCAGCAAAACCGTTGCCTTATCAGCCGACTTGAGCTGCTTGGCGAGCGCTTTATGCGCTTTAGTTATTTTTGCTGAGCCGATTAGTGCACCGGAAGCACCCAAGGCCTTAGCCAGGGCAGCCAGCTCATCCACCATCGTGGCGGGGCTGCAAACATGCTGCTCAGCAACGTAGTTAAGATCCAGCTCCAGCGGGTTGATATAGGTGACTTGGCACCCCTCCAGCACGGCCTTACGCAGACGGTGCCCAAGCAGTGGTTGCTCCTTACGGAGATTAGCACCGACAACCAACGCGGCATCCAGCTGTTCCAAGGCTTCGATGGTCTGCCCCAACCAGCGGCAACCAGGCTCTTGGCCACGGAAATCACCCTGACGCAGGCGATAGTCAATATTGTCACTACCGAGACTGTGCGCCAGCTTCTGTGCCAACTGCATCTCTTCCAAAGTCGCTGTGGGTGAGATCAGCGCACCCAACTGGTCGCCACTCTGCTTAAGGCCTTTGGCCGCCGCTTCGAGTGCCGATTCCCAGCTCGCTTCCTGCCAAACACCGTCACGCTTAATCAGCGGAGTGGTCAACCGGTCATCACTGTAGAGTCCTTCGTAGCTAAAACGGTCTCGATCTGAGATCCAGCACTCGTTAACCGCTTCGTTCTCTCTGGGAACAACACGCATCACCCGATTACGGCGAACGTGGAGGTGCAGATTCGAACCGACCGAATCGTGTGGTGAAACCGTGTCGCGCTGAGTCAACTCCCAGGCTCGCGCCTGGAAACGATAAGGTTTGGAGGTGAGAGAACCTACCGGGCAGAGATCGATAATATTACCGGAGAGTTCTGAATCGACACTCCTCTCCACATAGGTACCGATGACCATATGTTCACTACGACCGACAGCACCCATCTCACGAACACCGGCAATTTCCGCACCGAAACGAACACAGCGAGTGCAGTGAATGCAGCGGGTAAAGTTGGCGTTAACCAGGGGGCCGATATCGGGCTTATCCACCGCACGCTTGCCTTCGACAAAGCGGGAGATATCACTGCCGTAACCTACGGAGAGATCCTGTAGCTCACACTCACCACCCTGATCACAGATCGGGCAGTCCAGTGGATGATTAATCAGAAGAAACTCCATGGTTCCTTTCTGTGCCGCACGCGCCAGCGGGGATGAAGTAAAAACCTTCATTCCCTCTGCCACAGGCGTGGCGCAAGCAGGCAAAGGCTTGGGAGCCCGCTCTACTTCCACCAGACACATGCGACAGTTGGCAGAGACGGAGAGCTTTTTGTGGTAGCAGAAGCGTGGGAGATCAATACCCGCCGCATCTGTTACGTCAATCAGCATCTCACCGGCTCTCGCCTGCAACTGTTGGCCGTCTATTTCTAATGTTATCGTCTGGTCTTCAGACATCGATTTAGTTCTCTAACCAGTGCTCAATATTCGTGCATTAACTTCGGTGGCCTATCAGCCTACCATGCACTTCTTATGTTCTATGTGGTACTCAAACTCATCTCGGTAATGCTTCAGCATACCTTGAACCGGCATGGCTGCAGCATCACCCAGGGCACAGATGGTGCGCCCGGCAATCTTTGTGGTGATATCGTCGAGCAGCGCCAAGTCTTCTGGCCTACCCTGTCCGTTCTCAATGCGGCTCACCACTCGGTAGAGCCAGCCCGTGCCTTCACGGCAGGGTGTACATTGCCCACATGACTCTTCGTGGTAGAAGTAGGACATGCGCTCCAACACTTTCACCATGCAGTTAGTGTCATCAAGGACCATAACTGCACCGGAACCCAACATGGAGCCCGCATTCTGTATGGCGTCATAATCCATGGTCAGATCCATCATCTGCTCACCCGGTATAATCGGGGAGGATGATCCGCCAGGAATGACCGCCTTTAACTTGCTGCCCTCTTTCATGCCCCCCGCCATCTCCAGTAGCTCGGAGAAAGGGGTGCCCATGGGAATCTCGAAGACTCCGGGATTTTTAATATTACCCGAGATGGAGAAGAGCTTGGCACCGCCACTGTTCTCAACACCCAGATCTTTGAACCACTGACCACCCTTCTCCATGATCACAGGGATCGAAGCGAGCGATTCGGTGTTATTAATAATGGTTGGGCAACCGTAGAGCCCAAAGTGTGCCGGGAAGGGCGGTTTGAAGCGGGGTTGCCCCTTCTTGCCCTCGATAGATTCGAGCAGAGCCGTCTCCT
The DNA here is from genome assembly GCA_040505915.1 of Sedimenticola sp. Taxonomy (GTDB): domain Bacteria; phylum Pseudomonadota; class Gammaproteobacteria; order Chromatiales; family Chromatiaceae; genus Vondammii. Next base: position 7,134 of record JBEVXV010000974.1, read on the forward strand.
CACCGCAGACGTAGGCACCACCACCAAGATGGCTGTGGATCTCAAGATCAAAACCGGAGTCAAGAATATCCTTACCCAGGAAACCGGCGGCACGCGCCTCCTCTAGAGCCGCTTCAAAGCGCTCATAGGGTTCCCAGAACTCACCACGAATGTAGTTATAACCCCGGCTGGCGCCGATGGCGTAACTGGCGATAATCATCCCCTCAATCAGCTGATGGGGGTTGTAACGCAGAATATCCCGATCTTTAAAGGTACCGGGCTCACCCTCATCCGAGTTGCAGACGACAAACTTCTGCCCCGGCGAGTTACGGGAGATAAAGCTCCACTTCAAACCAGCAGGAAAACCGGCACCACCACGTCCACGCAGACCCGATGCTTTAACCTCATCGATGATCGCCTCAGGGGTTATCCCCTCCTTCATGATCTTGGTCAGCATCCCATAGCCGCCTCGGCTCTGATACTGCTCCAGCAGCCAGGGGCGATCAAGATCCATATTTCGGAAACAGACTTCATTCGCCATAGCGCTTACTCCAGTCCGTCCAGAATTGTATCGACCAGTTCAGGGGTCAGATTCTCGTAGTATTTATTGCCGATCTGGAACATGGGTGCACCACCACAGGCGCCCAGGCACTCCACCTCTTTCAGGCTATATTTATCATCCTCGGTGACATCACCCATTTTGATATCCAGCTTCTTCTCCAGGTGATCAACAATTTTATCTGAGCCATTGATCATGCAGGAGATATTGGTACAGACACACACCTTGTGTTTGCCTACTTGTTTATGCTCATACATGGAGTAGAAGGTTGCCACCTCGTAGACCGCTATCGGCGGCATATCCAGGTAAGCGGCGACCTTATCCATCAATTCACGAGTGAGAGAACCACCATTATCATCCTGCACGATGCGCAGTGCTGCCATTACGGCAGACTGCTGCCAGCCCTCAGGATACTTGGCAATCCACTTATCGATCTCCACCTTCACCTCGGGGGAAAAGAGTTGCTCTTTACCCTCGCTCGGCTTGACGGTGCTCATTGGTAAGCTCTTGTAACCCATTAGCGATCAATCTCCCCGAATACGACATCCATAGTGCCGATCACGGTCACCACGTCAGCCAACATATGACCCTTCACCATTGCGTTCATCGCGGCCATATGGACAAAGCCGGGAGCGCGAATCTTCAGTCGGTAGGGCTTATTGGCACCATCGGAAATTACATAACAGCCAAACTCACCCTTAGGCGCCTCAACGGCAGCATAAGCCTCGCCCGGCGGGGGGCAGTAACCCTCAGTAAACAGCTTAAAGTGGTGAATCAGGCTCTCCATATCACCCTTCATATCCGCACGCTTGGGCGGCGCGACCTTATGGTCTTCAACAATCACCGGACCTGGATTGTCACGCAACCACTGAATGCACTGCGTGATAATGCGATTTGACTGGCGCATCTCTTCCATGCGTACCAGATAACGGTCGTAACAATCGCCGGTGACACCCACCGGGATATCAAAATCGACTTTGTCGTAGGCAGCATAAGGCTGTTTTTTACGCAGATCCCACTCCACACCCGAGCCGCGCAGCATGGGGCCGGTGAGACCAAGCTGCAGCGCTTTTTCAGGAGAAATTACAGCAATATCGACCAAGCGTTGCTTCCAGATGCGGTTATCCGTCAGCAGGGTCTCATACTCATCCATCAGAGTAGGAAAGCGGTTGGTGAAATCTTCGATAAAGTCGAGCAGTGAACCCTGACGCGCCTCATTCTTTCTTTCAGTATCGGCATCAGAGCGGAAACTGTTTTTCTCATACCGTGGCATCTGCTCAGGAAGATCACGGTAGACGCCACCAACGCGGTAATAGGCGGCATGCATACGGGCACCGGAGACGGCCTCATAGCAATCTATCAGATCTTCACGTTCACGGAAGGCGTAGAGGAATACCGTCATCGCCCCGACATCAAGGGCATGGGTACCGAGCCACATGAGGTGACTGAGAATGCGGGTAATCTCATCAAACATGGTGCGTATGTAGAGCGCCCGCTCAGGCACCTGCACCTCTAGAAGCTTCTCAACAGACATCACATAGGCGTGCTCACTGCACATCATGGAGACGTAATCGAGACGATCCATATAAGGAATAGTTTGATTATATGGCTTGGTCTCAGCCAGCTTCTCAGTACCGCGATGGAGCAGACCGACATGAGGATCGGCACGCACGATCACCTCACCATCCATCTCCAGCACCAGACGCAGAACACCATGTGCCGCTGGGTGCTGAGGACCAAAGTTCAGCGTGTAGTTACGAATCTCAGGCATCGGTAGACTCCTGCTGCTCTACGACATCAACCTGGACATCGGCTTCGGCGCGAACCACACGAGGAACCAGGATACGCTGCTCGATAGTCACCGGCTCATAGACCACCCGTTTAAGCTCCGGATCGTAGCGCATCTCAACATGGCCTTCGAGGGGAAAATCCTTGCGGAATGGATGACCGACAAAGCCGTAGTCGGTAAGGATACGGCGCAGATCAGGATGTCCGCTAAAAAGAATTCCGTAAAGATCGAAGGCCTCTCGCTCAAACCAATTGGCGCCTTCCCAGATACTGACGGTGGAGTCAATAATCGGCTCTTCACTATCGACAAACACGCGCAAGCGGATGCGTTGATTAAGCGTGACAGAGGTAAGGTGGTAGACCACTGCAAACCGCTCATTACCACCTGTATCGATCACCCGGCTCTGGTTGACGCCCCGACCAAAACCGCTAGATGAAGCTTCTGCTGTAACCCATTCAGAGTCACCATAGGTCGCATAATCAACACCACAAATATCGAGCACCTGTTCAAAGCGGAAGGCGGCATCATCACGCAGTTCGGTAGCTATTTCCAGAAGCTTGCTTTTGGGCACCACCATCGTCACTTCGTTAAGACGAGTAGTAATTTCACACCCTTGATCCCGATAACGCTCTTCTAGCGCGGTCGCCAGGGCTTCCAGTCGCTGCCGGTGAGTTGTCTTGACATTATCGTTCATGCCGTCGTTCCCACCCGCGCAATAGTGCTAGTACGCTTGATTTTCTCTTGCAACTGAATAATACCGTAAATCAGCGCTTCAGCGGTGGGAGGGCAACCCGGGATATAGATATCAACCGGCACGACTCGATCACAACCGCGTACCACTGCGTAAGAGTAGTGGTAGTAGCCGCCACCATTAGCGCAGGTGCCCATAGAGATGACCCAGCGCGGCTCGGCCATCTGATCGTACACCTTACGTAACGCAGGCCCCATTTTATTGGTCAACGTACCAGCAACAATCATCACATCCGATTGGCGTGGACTGGGACGGAATATGATGCCAAAACGATCAATATCGTAGCGTGCAGCGGCTGCCTGCATCATCTCTACTGCGCAGCAGGCCAAACCAAAGCTCACGGGCCAGAGTGAACCCGTTCGCGCCCAGTTAATGAGTTTATCTGCGGTTGTGGTGATTACACCCTCTTCGAGAATACCTTCTATTCCCATTCCAGCGCCCCTTTTTTCCACTCATAGATAAACCCGATAACCAGAATACCGAGGAAGACGGTCATGGCGATAAGACCCACCATACCGATCTTGTCGAGCACTATAGCCCAGGGAAAGAGAAATGCGATCTCAAGATCGAAGATAATAAAGAGGATGGCAACGAGATAGTAGCGCACGTCGAACTTCATACGGGCATCTTCAAATGCCTCGAAGCCGCACTCATAGGGAGAGACTTTTGCGCTATACGGACGACGTGTGCCAAGGACAAAACCCAAGGCAGTCATCGCCGCACCGACAAGCAAGCCGACCACTATGAATACCAAAACAGGAAGGTAGTTTTCCAGCATACGTTTTTCAACTCCCCAGCGGGCGATTATTATATCTAGCTGCCCTTATTAACGAGATAACGAGTCAAAATTCTATGTCACACGCCGTCTTCTGTCAACTCTAATTAAATTAAAATCAGCTTATAAATCAGCTAGTTATAAAATACCACGTAAAAAAAAACGGAATAGATCATATTACTGACCCATTCCGCTTGTGTATGGTGCCGACGGCCGGACTCGAACCGGCACGGCTTACGCCACTACCCCCTCAAGATAGCGTGTCTACCAATTCCACCACGTCGGCTGAACAGAGGTATTGTTATACCCTTATTCATAAACTCATTGTATTGTAACTATTAAGGGTTTGGGGGGCAGCATCGATTGCGCCGTAAAAAGCTGCATTTTCCATCATCTTGACGCAATCGACTCCGACCCCTGGTACAACTTATTCTGCAATTTTCGGCAGCGTTCCTTCAGAAGTCGCCGTGGCTTCCGGCACCTGAATAGTCGGCACCTCTGATTGGGGCGGCATCTCTACGTCGACCACCGGAGGCGGCGGAATTTCACCCTTCACCGGCATCTCAACCGCACCCTTACCTGCATCCATCAAGCCGGGGCGTTCAGTCCCCTGCATGGCGTACCAAGCCAAAGCCAGGCTGGTGATAAAAAAGAGGGCAGCTAGTATTGCCGTTGCTCTGCTCAGAAAATTGGAGGCACCCTGTGCACCAAACACGCTACCCGAGGCGCCCGCACCAAAAGCGGCACCTGCATCAGCCCCTTTGCCATGCTGCATCAACACCATGCCGATTAGGCCAAGGGCTAGAAAGAGGTGAAATACAACCAGTATTGTTTGCATCTAGGGTTCCGAAAATAAAATAGTTAGGCTTCAGTTAGCTGCGCTGCAGATCGCAAGAAAATCTTCTGCATTCAAAGCAGCACCGCCGATCAGACCGCCATCAATATCTGGCTTGGCGATCAGCTCCTGTGCATTACCCGGTTTCATGCTGCCACCGTAAAGGATACGAAGACCCTCGGCCACAACACTATCCTTTGCCGCCACACGAGAACGGATAAATGCGTGTACATCCTGCGCCTGTTCAGGCGTTGCCGTCATACCGGTACCAATGGCCCAAACCGGCTCATAGGCAACCACACCATCAGCTAATGCAGCAACACCTTCGAGTTCAATTACCGCATCCAACTGACGCGCAACAACCTCTTCGGTAATACCCTGCTCGCGCTCTTCCAGCGTCTCACCGACACAGAGTATCGGCAGCAGACCGGCAGCACGCGCAGTGGCGTATTTCTTCGCTACCAGCTGGTCACCCTCACCATGATAGGCGCGGCGCTCGGAGTGGCCGATAATGACGTATTTGCAGCCGAAGTCAAGCAGCATAGAGGCCGCGATTTCGCCAGTGTAGGCACCGGAAGTTTCAGTTGAAAGATCCTGCCCACCCCATGCAATAGCGCTTCCCTGGAGTTGGCTCTGAGTATCGGAAATATAAATAGCGGGAGCACAGAGAGCCATCTCGGCCACATTGACGGCAGCCGCACCAGCTTTCAGATCACCAAGCAATTTTTTGATGCTCTCCTGTGAACCGTTCATCTTCCAGTTACCAGCAACCAATGGTCGACGCATTACTATCTCCTTACTAGGCAAAACAGCGCGGAATTTTACCTGCGGAACCGCTTTAAAGCAAATTAAAAAACATCAAAAATAGATGAATTCTCATAGATTCAGACAGCTAACGCCGTGACAACACCGGCAAGCCGATCGGCCAGGGTGCGTACCTGATCACCATCACGCCCCTCGACCATCACCCGAATCAGTGGTTCTGTACCTGAAGGGCGAAGTAGCACCCGACCACTCCCCCCCAGCTCACTCTCGGCAGCGGCAATGGCATCGATCAACTCACCGGACGCCATAATCGCCTTGGCCGTACCACGGCCAAGGCGGACATTCTCCAGTACCTGAGGATACTTTTCCACCCCTCTTCTCAACTCTCCCAGAGCGCGGCCACTATTAACCACCTCCGCAAGCACCTGTAACGCCGAGATAATGCCATCCCCCGTAGTGGTCCGGTCAAGACAGATAATGTGCCCCGAGGGTTCACCACCGAGGGAGCCACCCACTTCACGCAGGCGCTCCATGACATAGCGGTCGCCCACATGGGTACGTTCAAGACCGATCCCTTCGCGGGCAAGGGCATGTTCAAGGCCGAGATTGGTCATCTGGGTACCGACAACCGCACCCTTCAAGCCACCGTTAAGCTGGCGTGAACGGGCAATAACATAGAGGATATCATCCCCATCCAGCACCTCGCCCCCGGCATCGACCATCAACAAACGGTCACCATCTCCATCTAGGGCGATGCCAAGATCAGCCTTCTCCCGAAGTACCGCCTCCTGTAGCGCACCAATATGTGTTGAGCCGACCCCGGCATTAATATTGAGGCCGTTGGGTTCAGCCCCGATGGCGATAACTTCGGCACCAAGTTCTCTGAATACATCTGGCGCAATGTGATAAGTGGCACCATTGGCGCAATCGACCACCAGCTTTATACCGCTAAACGTCATCGCCCAGGGGATCGAACTCTTGCAAAACTCAATGTAGCGACCAGCCGCATCATCCACACGAAAAGCCTTACCCAGGCGCTCAGATTCCACGGTAGTCATTGGCTTATCCAGCTCCGCCTCTATCGCCGTCTCAATGGCATCGGGCAACTTCTGCCCCTGGGTGGAGAAAAATTTTATCCCGTTGTCATAATGGGGATTATGGGACGCACTGATCACAATGCCCGCCTTAGCATGCATGGTCCTGGTAAGATGGGCGATTCCCGGCGTCGGCATCGGCCCAAGCAGGTAGACATCAACTCCTGCGGCGGCTAGACCCGCTTCCAGTGCAGACTCGAACATATAGCCGGAGATACGAGTATCCTTACCAATCACCACCTTGCTGCCCGGTTCGCTTCCCAACACCCGGCCAGCCGCCCAGCCCAACCTGAGCACAAACTCAGGGGTAATAACGCCTTCACCCACGCGACCGCGGATACCATCTGTGCCGAAATACTTCCTTTCCAATTTGATCCCCTTAGGGTCTATGTATGTGTAAAAATATTGTCGCTAATTCTGCTGAGGGTCAAATGCTTTTTTTGGAGCTTACTTGTTCGTAATCAGCTCTGAGGCATGTTCATCGTGAACAAGTTCGCTCCTTGCAGACGATTGCCTCCATGACCCCTCATAACCGCTGCCGCTACCCTCACCGCATCTACCGTCGGCTTTACATCATGCACCCGAATAATTGCTGCCCCCCGCTCAACGGCCATGACGGCGGTGGCAATACTGCCATAGAGGCGCTGATCCACGGGGGCATTGTCAAGAATGGCCCCGATCATCGACTTGCGCGAAATTCCAACCAATAGCGGCAAATCCAGTGTCAAAAGCGTGTCCAGTTCGCACAGAAGTTGCAGATTGTGCTCCTGGGTCTTGCCGAAACCAAATCCGGGATCGAGCAGCAGGCGGTCGCGAGCTATCCCTGCAGATTCACAATCAGCAACTCTTTTGGAGAAAAAAGCAAGGATATCGCGAGTGACATGATCGTAGTGGGGATTGGCCTGCATGGTACGGGGCTCCCCCTGCATATGCATAAGACAGACCGGTACAGCGGCCTCAGCAGCCGCCATCAGCGCCCCCTCCTCCTGCAACGCCATTATGTCATTAATCATACCAGCCCCGGCATTGACCGCCTCACGCATTACAGTGCTTTTACTGGTATCGATGGAGATAGGTACAGGGATTTCAGCGGCAAGCGCCTGAATCAGTGGCACCACTCGGTCCAGCTCCTCCTGCTGAGAGACCGGCAGCGCCCCCGGCCTACTCGATTCACCCCCGATATCGATGATATCGACACCCTCCGCTACCATTTGGCGAGCTTGTGCAAAGGCGGCATCGAAGGAGTAGTGAACTCCTCCGTCAGAGAACGAGTCAGGGGTGATATTGAGAATCCCCATCACCCGGGGGCGAGTGAGATCCAGAGGTTTACCCGCGCAGTCGATAACGGTTGCTGCTGTCATTTCTCACCTGGATTGGGGGGCAATCGGCCGTGCTTATTAGGCTCTACGGTGAACTGAAAACCTAGGAGCCTGCCCGAGAATAGGCACCGTAGCGAGGGAAGTCCATTTTGAGTCATTTTTTTCCGGTCATTTGAGGCGAATAGTTACTCTTACTCAACGAAAATGAGCGGCAAAAAGGGCCGAAATGGGCTTTCCGCAGTAGGTGTCCTATTCTCGGACAGGCTCCTAGGTGCCTGCCCGAGAATAGGACAGGCGCCTAAGTTAGATGGCAATAAGTACGCCGCACGTCGTGTCAGTGCTGTCCGGCAGGACCACCTATCGAACCCTCAGAATCATCTTTAGGCTTGGCACTGGATTCTGCTTTCAAACCATCATCGATCGAGTCATCTGGCGAATCATCATCACTCCAATCAGCGGGTGCCCGTGGCGGCTTACCCGTCATGATATCGTCAATCTGATCGCTATCTATAGTCTCATATTTAATCAGCGCCTTGGCCATAATATGGAGCTTCTCCATATTCTCCTCAACGATGTTCTTCGAGCGGGTGTAGTTGCGGTCGATAAAGACGTGTATCTCCTCATCGATGGCATGTGCCGTCTCATCGGAGACATTTTTATGCTGAGTCACTGAGCGGCCGAGAAACACCTCTTCTTCATCTTCGCTGTACATCAGCGGCCCTAACTTTTCCGACAGTCCCCACTTGGTAACCATACTTCTGGCGATGCCGGTAGCGCGCTGAATATCATTCTGAGCGCCGGTGGTGACACTGTCCTTACCAAAGACCAACTCTTCGGCGATACGCCCGCCAAAGAGGCTGGAGATCTGGCTCTCAAGGTGCTCCTTGCTGAGGCTATAGCGATCTTCCACCGGCAAGAACATGGTGACCCCGAGGGCACGTCCACGAGGAATGATACTCACCTTGTAGACCGGATCATGCGAAGGCACCAGACGACCGACGATGGCGTGTCCCGCCTCGTGGTAGGCTGTCAGCTTTTTCTCCTTTTCACTCATCACCATGGAGCGCCGCTCTGTGCCCATCATGATCTTATCTTTTGCCTTCTCCATATCCATCATCTCCACATGTCGCTTGTTGGCACGAGCGGCAAATAGAGCGGCCTCATTGACCAGATTGGCCAGATCAGCACCAGAGAAACCGGGGGTACCACGAGCGATCAGGGAGGCCTTGATATCGTCGGACTGAGCCACTTTACGCAAGTGAACCTTAAGGATCTGCTCTCTGCCCCGCACATCGGGCAGCGGTACAACCACCTGACGATCGAAGCGACCCGGACGCAGCAGCGCCGGATCAAGGACATCGGGACGGTTGGTCGCGGCAATCACAATCACCCCTTCATTGCCTTCAAAACCATCCATTTCAACCAGTAGCTGATTGAGGGTCTGCTCACGTTCATCGTGACCACCGCCGAGTCCCGCTCCGCGGTGACGACCGACAGCATCGATCTCGTCAATAAAGATAATGCAGGGTGCGTGTTTCTTCGCCTGCTCGAACATATCGCGCACACGAGAGGCACCGACACCAACAAACATCTCTACAAAATCGGAACCGGAGATGGTAAAGAATGGCACTTTAGCCTCACCGGCAATTGCCCTCGCCAGCAGCGTTTTACCGGTACCAGGAGAACCCACCAACAGTACGCCACGCGGAATTTTGCCACCCAGCTTCTGAAATTTGGAGGGATCACTCAGGAAATCAACCATTTCAGAGACCTCATCCTTGGCCTCTTCAATACCAGCGACATCGGCAAAGGTGACCTTCACCTGATCTTCATTGAGCAGTCGCGCCTTGCTTTTGCCAAAGGACATAGCACCGCGACCGCCAGCACCACCCTGCATCTGGCGCATGAAAAATATCCACAAGCCGATGAGAATAAACAGCGGGAACCAGTTGATCAGTATCTGTACCAGAATCGATGGCTTCTCAGGTGGCGTCGCAACAATTGATACATTGCTGCTTAGCAGATCCCCCACCAGCCCATCGTCACCGGGACTGTAGGTAGAGAAAGTGGCACCGGAGGTTAGCGTTCCCTCGATCTCCCGACCATTTGTGATATTGACCGACTGCACACCGCCCTCTTTCACCTGAGCGATGAAATCGGAGTAGGCCAGCACATTAGTGTGAGTCGATTGTGTTGTGAAATTATTAAAAACTGACATCAGGACGATTGCAATAACCACCCAGAGAATCAGATTTTTTGCCATATCATTCAAGGTATTAACCCTCTAAAGCCGGATCAGGCCGAATAGTGTTCGGCAAAAAATGGCTGTCAGTATCAGGAAACGGCTGAAATTCAACCAGTTACCCCATTTCATAGTTATTTGGCACAGTACTACAGATTATAGTTCACCGCCACCAGATAGACTTCACGACTACGGGGGCGTGACGCTTTGGGTTTCCTCGTCACCACTTTTCCGAAAGATGATCGGAGCTCCTTGACGAATTGATCAAAACCCTCGCCATGAAACACTTTGACGACGAAACCACCTCCTGGACGCAACACATCCCGTGCGAAATCCAGGGCCAATTCACAGAGATACATGGCCCGAGGCAGATCAACAGCCGCTGTACCGGTTATATTTGGGGCCATATCTGAAATTACAAGGTCTACCGCTCTACCTTCGATAACCTTTTTGAGCGCCTGAAGCGGTGCATCTTCTCGAAAATCCCCTTCGATAAAGTCGACGCCAGCCAAGGAGTCCATCGGTAGTATATCCAGGGCGGCCACCCGCCC